>JBFLZA010000047.1:0-22540 GCA_040756535.1 Cyanobacteriota bacterium | reverse complement strand
GAGACAGTACACAATCAATCCTCTCTTCCTCTTGCTCCCCCCTTAATAAGGGGGGCTGGGGGGGTAAATGTGACAGGGAAGATAACCCCTCATCCAAACAACTCCCCAACGCCCCAACCCAATCCTGATAAACCCGCAACAAAACAGGTAAAACATCTCGTCCACCAATCGCCTGCTGATGCAATGCCGGAACTAATCCCCCCTGCAAAATTGAACTCTTCCCTACCCCTGATTGACCATGAATAACCGTCAACTTGCAATCATTGCGACTAATTCTTTCAATTAACCGCTTAACATCTTGTTCCCGACTCGACACCGCAATTTCTTGAGCAATCGTCCCTTGCTGTTCCACCTCTCCAACTGATGGATTAACACTAGAGCGTTTGGCTTGCAAATACCCCGCACCAATAAACGCTCGAAACCCATATTGATGTTCGATTTGGAATTGCTCTTGCTTAATCTGAAATGCTTCTCGATATTCACCTTGCTGAAAATAGATCGATCGCAATTCCCCTAAACTATCAATATAAAGCTGCGGGTCGTACTGAGGATTACAGTTTTGTCTGACTTGTTCTAAGTTTGCGATCGCCTCTTCAACTTGCCCTAAATGCTGTTGAGAACGGGCTAAAAGAAATGTATATAACGCCCAATCATGGGGTTGACGATTCTGAATCGTTGGTAAGAGTTGCAGTGCTTGTTCCGTGAGTTCATTGGCTTCTTTCCAGCCCGACTGTTCCAGTGCAACTTCTGCTAAAAATCCATAATCTTGAGCCAGTTGTCTCTTCTTACCATGACTTTGATGTAAAGTCAAGGCTTTTTCAGCCAGAGACTTTAGCTCATCCCAAGCTTTTAATCGTCGCAAAACTTCACCCAATTGACTAATATGTTTTGCAACTAAATCAGGACGTTGCGCTTGTTCAAAGGCATCCAGACATTGCTGAAAATAATTCCTGCTTTCTTCCCAACATTGCCGACTTTTGGCTCGATTTAGTTCAGCCTTGCGGTAATAACATAGTGCGATATTGAGTAATAAAATTCCTTGCCGTTCTAATCCTAAATTGGGTAACGCCAAGCTTTTTCGATAATGTGCTATGGCTTCATCTATGCGGTCGCGCCTAAAATCATCTAACCCCCGAACAAATTCTAGACGTGCTTCTAAATCTGGCTCTAATCCCTGTCCCCGATGTTGCAAATCCTGACAAGCTGCTTCTACTTCAAAGCAATTGGCTAGATGGGGAGTTGAATTACCAACAAAAACTTCATCAGTCTTTCGCCGCAGGAAATCGAGCAACTCATCAGTAGCCAGTTTAAACTCAACACTTGTTGCCCAACTCTCCAAATCTGGCGCTAATCGAAGCAGCTTTTGCTGAACCTCATCATTAACCCACAACACCAGCGGAAAGGGAAAATTGTTGCTAAATTCCTCTCGTATATAGTTGCTAGACGTTAAAACCGCCTTGATATCACTCACCGACTCCAAACCAAACACCATCAGGGCGGGCACGGGGGCACCGCCCCTACAGGGTATCTCATCTCCCAGTTCTGCCTGGATGGTGGTGTAAAGCGATTTAACCGACTCAGGCAAGACTAACTCTCGCATCTCAACCGAAGAGAGTTCCCGCAGTCGTTGCACAATTGCGTCGCGTAAAGCCCCATAGTTGCAACGCGCCAAAATCAATCGAAATTGCCCCTGAGAAAACAGAATTGCCCGTACCAGAGCCTTCAACGACTTTTCGTTATGTAAAGCAACATCTTCCATAATCGGGAGTAGGGGAAGAAAATTACCATTTTCACATCTTTTACCAAGCCCTGGAGATTAGAAAGATATTGTTGGCGAATTGATATACCCCCCCCGTTAACGAGAGGAATAGAAAAGCTTCTCTCCCCGTTGCTCAAGAGGGGCTGGGGGAGGAGCCACACCCCTGTTAATAAAGCTCGGAACCTCACTCTAAAGACTTAGGGAATCTATACCCTAAACTCTGCCGCTTCTGCCAAAATCGGATTGATATCAAACCAAGACCCCTCCGAATCTCGGTATTCAAATACAAACATATCGCGTACCAGTGTTTGGTATCGTTCCTCTCCTCTTAAAGTCTTCTGTCGTGCTACTTGCCGCAGCAACTCCCACTCATCCTCGGTGATTGCCAAGGTTAGCTCATTGCGACGTAGCCGAATCACTCCCTCAATGCACTCCCGTGAGAGAGGTGGATCGTCTCGTTCGAGACAACGCAATAGCAGCATCAGTAAATTCCGCGCATGACCCCCACTAACGCGGCACAATCTCTCTAACGTCTCAGGACTATCAAAAACCTCTGGTATTAAATCCATGCGCTGAACTGGATTAACATCAGGAAAGGCTCTTGCCAGTACCATTTGTTGCAATAGCGCTATCCCCTCTTTGCATTCACCGCCAGATCGTACTTGCACAGGCACCATTGGCAACACCTTGGGGTCTCTGCCAAAGCGATTCGTCAGCCTTCCCAAAGCGTTTGAAAAAATCAATACTAGCGGCACAGTATAGACCACATGGCAATTTAGCTGGTTCAACTGCTCGCCCCGGTCTACAAATAGGTACTCTGGCTGGCGGCTACCTGTCGCCTTTTCCGTACTATCCACGCGATCGAGATTATCGATAATCACCACCAGTCCTTTTTTGCCTCGCTGCTTGAGTTTCTCGGTGGCAGGTGCACAGATTTCCTTGTTAATCGCTTCTAAAATCCCATTCGTGCGAGGTTCTAGATATTGTCTTAACTGAGAGCGAAGCTTAGGGCTATCCTTAGTCTTGGCAGTAATTTCAGCAATACCGCCAGGAAGGGAGAACTTAGCTTCCGAGAACTCTATCGGTGTTTGCAAAAATCCTGCAATATCCGTAAACAGATTGGCAAAGTATCCGGGTCTAAGCTTGATTTGAATCGCTTCCAAGCTTTCAGTCACTTGACGAGTAATCGCCAGCAGTATATCTGTTACATCAACGTCCGCCATTTCCAAGACTTGGCTGGACTCGAAATACACCACATGAAAGCCCTGCTGCTCCAAGTCTGCCTTGAGCCTCTGCAATTCTGTAGACTTGCCAGAGCCAATATGTCCGGTAAATAACTGACAAGTGGGCTTATCCGGTGAGAGGCGTGCAATGGTTCGTCCCAATTCTTTAATAATATTGCCACCCCGTACCGTGGAAAAATCAACATAATACTTCCGAGCCTCAGCATTTCCCATATCCAAGGGGCTAGGACTGCACGCCTGGTAAAACTTGCCCACATCCAATGTCATTCGTTACCTCGCTCGCCTTGCTTCTCCCTACTGTCTACCGCCGCTATTTTACCTATTCTGAAAATCGCTAAAAGCGTAACAGCTAATAGTTTTTCCAAGGTTAACCGCTCCCACACCTACTTCTAGGTGCCGATGCCGTCACACAGGGCGCGATCGCTCGGTTCAACATTAGGGTTATTGTTCAGATAATCGCCCACCCAGTCGCAACTGCGCTCCAGTAGCTTATCTAAATTCCCAACATCCTTCAAATTCCATAAAATCACCCGTCCGGCGAAACCTGATGAGGCAAGAGTTTTGCCGTCAGGGCTAAAACTGACGCTAATCACTTGTTCGTCATGGCCTCTAAGGGTTTGGGGTTCCTTTCCGTCCAAGCTCCAGAGTTTGACCGTATTGTCCCCACTAGCAGTGGCAAGGGTCTGGCTATCAGGGCTCCAAGCTACGCTCCAGACCCAATTTTCATGGTCTTTGAGGATTTGGAGTAGCTTACCGTCCAAGCTCCAGAGTTTGACCGTGTTGTCAGCGCTGGCGGTGGCAATCCTCTTCCCATCAGGGCTGAAACTGACGCTGTTAACCGCTCCGTTATGCCCTTCGAGGGTTCGCATGAATTGACCCTCTGTGCTCCAAATTTTGACTGTGTTATCTCTACTAGCCGTAGCAATCATCTTGCCATCAGGGCTAAAACTGACGCTCCTAACCACATCGTCATGCCCTTTGAGGGTTTGCAGGAGTTTACCGTTTAAGCTCCAGAGTTTGACAGTTTTGTCGAAACTGGCAGTGGCAATCGTCTTGCCGTCAGGGCTAAAACTGACGCTCCAAACCGCACCGTTGTGACCTTTGAGAGTTTGCAGGAGCTTACCGTTTAAGTTCCAGAGTTTAACAGTTTTGTCGAAACTGGCAGTGGCAAAAGTCTGACTATTGGGACTGAAACTCACTTGAGTAACCCCATCCTGATGCCCTTTGATAGTTTGAAGTTCCTTCCCGTCCAAGTTCCAGAGTTTGACGGTTTTGTCGAAACTGGCAGTGGCAATCGTCTTGTTGTCAGGGCTAAAACTGACGCTGAAGACTTTATCGTCATGCCCTCTAAGGATTTGCGGGTCTTTCCCGCCGAGACTCCAGAGTTTGACCGTTTGGTCGGTACTAGCGGTGGCAAGGGTCTGGCTATCAGGACTCCAAGCTACGCTCCACACCCAACTGCTATGCCCTCTGAGGGTTTGGAGTTCTTTTCCTTGGGTACTCCAGAGTTTAACAGTACTATCAACACTGGTAGTGGCAATCATCTTACCGTCAGGGCTGAAAGTAGCGCTTAAGACCTTATCCTCATGCCCTTGGAGGGTTTGCAGTAGCTTACCGTCCAAGCTCCAGAGTTTGACGGTTTTATCACCACTGGCAGTGGCAATTGTCTTGCCGTTAGGGCTAAAACTGACGCTGAAAACCTCACCCTTATGCCCTTGGAGGGTTTGCAGTAGCTTACCATCCAAGCTCCAGAGTTTGACAGTTTTATCAGCACTGGCTGTAGCAATCGTCTTGCCATCAGGACTCCAAACGACGCTTAAGACTGCAGCTTCATGTCCTGCGTAGGCGGCAGAGAGGTTCTTGTTATCTAAGGGCATGATGGCGAAACTCCCGTCATCACTGGCAGTGGCAAGACTTTTCCCATCGGGGCTAAAAGCCACACTCCATAACTCATCTGCATGAGCGAAGATATGGAGTATCTTGCCGTCCAAGCTCCAGAGTATGGCTGTCTTGTCCTTACTGGCAGTGGCAATTGTCTTGCCATCGGGGCTGAAAGCTACGCTCCTGACCTCACCATTATGATTATGCTTATGCTCTTCCGGGATTTCGAGTTCTTTGCCGTCCAAGCCCCAGAGTTTAACGGTTTTGTCAAAACTGGCAGTGGCAATCGTCTTACCATCGGGGCTAAAAGCCACACTCCTAACCTCACCCTCATGATGCTCCAAGCGGTTGCGCTCTGTGAACCTAAAAACGGCAACAGCTTGCTGCAAAACACTCACAGCTGAAGTTTGAGTATCAGCTTCTGCCCAGACCGCTCGCTGGAGGGGTTTTCCTACTTTTAACCCTGCTATCTGTACATCAAGTAAATCTCGTTTATTTGAGGTAGAAAGCGCATCAAACGAGCTACAAAGGGCAATGCTTTCGCTGTTCCTGGCTTGCAGCCAATATCTCACTGCGGATGCTGTTGAAATTGCCAACGCAAAAGCTACTGCGGCTGAACCCGCGAGTACCTTACCTAGCAGATTCAACCGCGCTTGATCGTGCTTTTTTCGCTCTTTGAGTTCTTTCCATTCTTTAAGTTTGATGCGTAATTCATCGCCTTGCTGGTGCCGAATTAAGGCAGCGATATAATCATGTACTAATTGATAAATATCTACAGAATCTCCAGGTAGATGAAGCACTAACCCTGACTCGACAAAAATCTCTAGTACCAAATCTAATTTATCGGCTTCTGCTGCTAAATCATTCTTTAATTGATTCTTGGTCTTGAGAGGGCGAGTATTATTTTCATCTGTGAGCAAGTACAAAACGAGCTGGGCAACTTTTCGATTTTCTTCGGAACCGCAGTCTTTAATAACTTCCGCTAAATATCGCTCAACCAACTCTGCTTTCGGGTTTTGACCGAGGCGCTGATATTGCTCCAGCGTTGTAATTTTCTCTTCTTGAAGTTGTGCGCCCACAATCTGCAATTCAATTGGACGTACCGAATCAAATTCGATCGCTAAATCCTTGACTATTTCCTCAATCAACACTGGCTCTAAGTAAAACTGAGAGCGATTGGTTAAACTTTCGATAACTAATTTCGCCTCTTCGGTTGAAAAGTTACCTAAGTAACAAAGAATATCTTTGTCCAGAATATTATTATTAATAACTGCTAAGTTATTGAAGCGATTGCATTCCAATAAATAATGCAAATAGTCCTCACGCAACGATAGAATTACTTTTACATATGGAATATCCAGACATATACCCAAAAAGTTATAGAAATTTTGCCGTTTTGCTGGCTCTTTACAAACAAATAAAAACTCTTCAAATTGGTCAAATATGAGAACAGTTAACAAATTCCGCTCTGCATTTTCCCGCAACTGTTCAATAATCGCGTCCGTTGAATCCACTGACGCAGGCAAATGCTTGCCTGTAACGTTCTCAAAAGCTTCTGTAAAATGCCTCCCCAACGTCTCAACCCAATCGGTGTAAACTCGCAGCACAACGGGTAAAGCATCTCGCTCTCCAATTGCCTGCTGTCTCAGCGCTGGCACTAATCCCGCCTGTATAATCGAACTTTTCCCCACCCCTGACTGACCATGAATCACTGTCAGTTTATGGTAATTATCGCTAATTCTTTTAATCAAACCCTTGACAAATTGTTCGCGATCAGAAGCCGCAATCTCTTGAGCAACGATTTCGGGTTGGCCCAATTGTGTCAGGGTTGGGTTAATGACTTGCCGTTTTGGCTCAAGCAGTGATGCACCCGCAAAGGCTTGGAAATTATACTGATACTCGATTAAACGTTTTTCTTTCTTAATTTCAAAAGCCTTGAGGTAGTCACCTTGCTGGAAGTAAAGCGATCGCAACTCTCCTAAAATATCAATATAAAGCTGTGGATTGTACTGAGGGTTACTCTCCTGTCTCCCCTGCTCTAAATTACTGATAGACTCTTGAATATGCCCTAAATGCTGCTGTGAGCGTGCTAAAAGGAAGCGATATAACCCCCGTTCATGGGGCTGAAGATGCGGGATTGTAGATAAGATTTGCAGCGCTTCTTGAGCCAATTGATTCGCTTCTTGCCAGCGTGACTGTTCTAGAGCCACCTCTGCCAAAAAGCCATAATCGCGAGCGAGTTCTCTTGAATCACCATAGCTTTGATGCAATGGTAAGGCTTTTTCAGCCAGGGACTGCAACAGTTTCCAAGCTTCCAAGCGCCGCAGAACTTCACCGAGTTTACTAATGTGCTTAGCTACTAAATCAGGACGCTGAGCTTGTTCAAATCTATCAATACATTGCTGAAAATAATTTCTAGCGTTTTCTAAGTAAAGCGGGCTTTCTGCTCGATTTTGTTCAGCCTTTCGGTAATAGCAGAGTGCAATATTCAGGAGGACTATTCCTTTGCGTTCTAATCCTGATGTAGGGGCGTATAACTGTGCATCGCTATGAGGATTACGTTGCTGCCAAAACGCCAAACTCTTCTGGTAATGCTTTAAAGCCGCATCGATCTGATCATTGGCAAAATTAGAGAAACCTCGAACAAATTCTAAACTCGCTTCTAACTCTGGCTCTAATCCTTGTCCCCGCCTTTGCAAATCCTTCCACGCCGCTTCTAGTTCAACGCAGCTTTCTCGAGTGGGAATTGTATCAGTAGTAAATAGTTCATCTAGCTTTTGCCGCAGGAAATCGAGGAGTACATTAGTAGCGATCGCAAATTCAACACTCGTTGCCCAACTCTCCAAATCTGGTGCTATCCGCAGCAGCTTTTTGAACACTTCATCATTAACCCACAACACCAGTGGGAAGGGAAAATTTTGGCTAAACTCCTCCCGAATATAGTTACTAGACGTTAAAACAGTTCTGAGGTTGTTGACTGACTTTAGACCAAATACCATCAGAGCAGGTACGGAAGTCCCGCCCCTACAGGACACTTCATCACCAAGCTCCGCTTGGATGGTGGTGTAGAGAGACGTAAGAGACTTAGGCAAGACTAACTCCCGAATCTTGACAGGAGATAGCTCCCGCAGTCGTTGCACCATTGCGTCGCGCAAAGCTCCATAGTTGCAACGCGCCAAAATCAGTCGAAATTGCCCCTGAGAAAGCCTAATTGCCCGCACCAGAGCTTTCAACGACTTTTCGTTATTTAAATCAACATCTTCCAGTTGGTGTAAGTGGTTCATCGTAGGAAGTAGGAACCGCAGCTCCTATGAGGAGGGAGTAAGGAGTAGGGGCACAAAGCTCTTTTGCCTGTACCCAAGTAGAGGAAAGAAACTTTCATTCAATGTTCCCCGGCGTAGCTCATGAGTTATAGCAAAAGGCAGAAGGCTCCAAGACAGAAGGCAGAAGGCTCTTATGTTTATTACTGGTATATGGTCGTTTGGGCCGTTAAATCTGTCCTAACCTTTATGGCGACAGCTATATCTCTCGAACCTCATGGTTGAGTCTTGGAGCTTCTTTAATGAGTATCAGAGTCTCTTGAATCAAGTTCGCAGCCTCTTTAAGGAGTATCAGAGCCTCTTGAATCAAGCTCAGAACCTCTTGAATCAAGCTCAGAGCCTCGTAGTCAAGTATTAGAACCTTTTGAGTGAGGAGCAAAACTTCTAGGACTAGCCGAAAGCACGTAGGTGGGCTTGGTTTATATAGCAGCGATTTCAATCGCCAGGTATTTTTGCTTCAATCTTCTAATATTCTAACGATCCTCATCCATGTCCCCCGAACCCCAAAAATTATCCAAGCGCCTCACATCCCTTGATGTCTTTCGCGGAATTGCGATCGCAGGTATGATTCTTGTCAACATGGCAGGAGTCGCAGACAAAGTCTATCCTTCCTTGCTTCATGCCGACTGGAACGGATTCACCCCAACAGATTTAGTCTTTCCCTTCTTCCTGTTCATCGTCGGTGTAGCAATGGCTTTCTCCCTATCCAAATACACAGACTTTCCCGATTCCTCCCCCCTTAATAAGGGGGGTAGGGGGGGTTTATACTGGCGCATCATCCGCCGCAGCTTAATTCTGTTTGCCCTGGGGATACTCCTCAATGGCTTTTGGAACTACGACTGGAGTAACATCCGCCTCATGGGTGTGTTGCAGCGCATCAGTCTCACGTACCTGATAGCAGCCCTAATTGTTCTCAACGTACCAAAAAAGGGACAGTGGGCGATCGCAATTTTCTTACTCCTTGGTTACTGGTTGGCAATGTCGCTTATACCCGTTCCCGATTATGGTGCTGGTATCTTAACGCGAGAAGGCAACTTCGGGGCCTATATCGATCGCCTAATCATTGGCATAGCGCATCTATATAAAGGAGATAGCTTTAACTCAATGGGCGATCCCGAAGGGTTATTCAGCACTCTCCCTGCTGTAGTCAGTGTTTTGTTCGGCTACTTTACCGGAGATTGGCTGAGCAAACAACCCATCAAATCCTACACCAGCATGGATTTAGTATTGGTTGGTTTAAGTTGCTTGGTGATTGGGCAAGTTTGGGACTTTTGGTTTCCTATCAATAAAAAGTTGTGGACGAGTTCTTACGTTGTCTTCACCACAGGTTGGGCGTTGCTGTTACTTGCCGCTTGTTATGAATCGATTGAAGTCCGTCAGCAACGACGCTGGAGTAAGCCGTTTGAGGTGATGGGGTTGAATGCCATTGCCATCTTTGTCGCTTCAGTTTTGCTCATCAAACTCCTCGTCAAAACCAAAATCGGTACAGGCGAAAATGCTCCCACCACATACAACTGGATTTACGAACATCTTTTCATGCCTTGGGCAGGTGCGATGAACGGTTCTTTCTTATTCGCCCTCGTGACACTGTTGTTTTGGTGGGGAGTTGGCTACCTCATGTATCGACAGCGCTGGTTTATCAAAGTTTGAGGGTTCCCTAAAACCTATTCATTTTTCTTCTCTAGGAACTGAAAAACAAAAGCTTATCTTATCCCCCCTCCCTGGAGTCCCTATGTGCGTTGAATGGTTCGTTAAAATAATATTTTGCCATCACAGTGCTAAGAATGATGGTACTCTATGCACTAGAAACATAGAACTGACGTGCCATCTGCCAAGAAACGTACAGTTGTGGGATAAGAGATAATTCGCCAGTCAAAAGAAAGACGCGATCGCTTTTTGCGTTTCTCATAATTCCCTAACAATCTGCAAAGATTCCGCTAAGCACCTACCCCTCAATATCCAAATGGGAACATTGCCATTTGGATACGTTCTAAATTTAGTAAAGGCATACTGAATTGCTGGGACTTAAGGAGTAGATACTGAGTATATCCCTAGTTTTTTCACCCACTATGAGGAGGAAAATATGTATCAAAAGAAACTAGATTAATGACAAATGGTTATTAACGAGCGATTCAATTCAAGTTGTGCCAGCTAATGCACTGGCTGTAGGTAAAGCGATAACTAGCTTTACAAGCATTATGAGATGAACTGCCAACACAATGAGGAGGAAGAAAATGAGGCGAAACATCCTAGCAGTTACGTTCCTGTTAACCACTATATCTTTAACAGCTCCTGCTACAGCTAAAAGTTATGAGACCGAACATCTCAAGCGTTTACTGGACACCAATCAATGTCCGGGATGCAACCTGAGTTATGCCGATTTGCGGAAGGCGAACCTAAGTTATGCCGATTTGCGTGGAGCGAACTTGAGTTATGCCGATTTACGCGGGGCAAACCTTACAGGCGCTAATCTAAGAGGAGCTAACCTAAAAGGAACAAAAATGCCTTAAGGAACAATTTGTAATCCCCTAAATTTTTCAGGCTTTGGTGCAAAAACCGAAAATGCTAAATGATTATTTAACGATATGGGTTAGTAGAAATTAACTACTAACCTCAATTATTTTAAGGGTTCTTTCATCTCGTTCCCAGGCTCTAGCCTGGGAATGCAAGGAACGAGGCTCTGCCTGGTTCTTAATGGGGCTGAAGTCGCCTAACTAGCATTTCCAGCCTAAGTGCAACGCGGCAAAAGTTTTCCCCCACTTCAATAGGACTAGAGTAGAAGTGTGCTCCCCCGCTGCCAACTGGTGGGTTATTTATGTCACCCTGCGCTAGTTGCGGGAAAGCAGAAAATTTGCCGACATCCTAGGGTAGGGGCACGGCATTGTTGTTTCCTTATAACTCTCTAGAAATCACTTACAAATGCCCCGATTTTTATCGGGACTAATATTAGCATTGGGATTTTTTAGGTAATCGTGCAACCCATCACAGCCACGCATCAGTAAATCGTCCAAATCGAAATTCCACAAAATTACGGTTTTGTCATCAGTGGCGGAAGCAATTGTCTTACCGTCTGGACTCCAAACTACGCTATTGATACCACCACCGTGTTCTTTGAGTGTTGTGAGTGGCACACCCTCCAAGTTCCAGAATTTGAGTGTACCATCAGCACTTGCTGAGACAATTGTCTCGCCGTCGGGAGAGAAGCTGACACTATTAACACTACCCATATGTCCATAGAAGGCTGTAGGTGGCTTATCCTTGTCCAGTTCCCAAAGTTTGACTGTCTCATCAGCACTCGCCGCAACTATCATTTTACCGTCGGGCGAGAAATTCACGTCACTGAAACTACTGGTGTTTTCTTTGAATCCGGGAAGGGTTTTCAAGTGAGTGCCATCCACCTTCCAAAGTTGGACTTTTCCATCTGTACTGGCAGAAGCAATGGTTTTACCGTCAGGTGAAAAACTCACACGATTAACCCAATTGCTGTGTCCATCAAGAGTTTTAATTAAAGTTCCATCCCGACTCCAGAGTTTGACCGTAGAGTCAGCACTTGCTGAGGCAATAATTTTACCATCGGGTGAAAAGCTGACACTATTAACCCAATTGCTGTGTCCATCAAGAGTTTTAATTAAAATTCCATCCCGACTCCAGAGTTTGACAGTGTTATCTGTACTTGCTGAGGCAATCAGCTGACTATCTGGGCTAAAACTCACGCTATTGATGCTCCCAGAATGTCCTTCAATGGTTTGGAGTAAGGTACCATCACGCTTCCAGAGTTTGATGGTTTTGTCGTCGCTAGCTGAAGCGATGAGGTAACCATCAGGCGAGAAACTCACGCTAGTCACTATTGCATCATGTCCCTTGAGGGTTGGAAGTTCTGTACTGTAGATGCGCCACAGCTTGATGGTATTGTCATCACTGACTGAGGCAATGGTTTTGCCGTCGGGTGAGAAACTCACCTCTCGCACCCAATTGGTGTGCCCTTCCAGGGAATTGAGTAAGGTACCATCCAAGTTCCAGAGTTTGATGGTTTTATCTTCGCTTGCTGAAGCAATAATTTTGCCGTCAGGTGAGAAAGCCACACTATTAACTTTGTCTCGATGTCCGTAGAAGTCTTTGAGTGCAGTTCCATCCAGCTTCCAAAGTTTGACCGTCTTGTCTTTGCCAGCAGAGGCAATTATTTTGCCGTTAGGTGAGAAACTGACGCTATTAACCGCATCCTTGTGTCCAGTTAGGGTTTTTAAGTTCGTCCCATCCAGCTTCCAAAGTTTGACCGTCTTGTCCTTGCTAGCAGAGGCAATTATCTTGCCATCCGGTGAGAAACTGACGCTATTGACTGCATCTTTATGACTAGTCAGGGTTTTTAGTAAAGTTCCATCCAGTTTCCAGAGTTTGACGGTTCCATCAGCGCTGGCTGAGGCAATGGTCTTGCCATCGGGTGAGAAACTAATGCTATTGATCGCATCCTTTTGTTTCTGAAAGCTGCTCACTGGTGTGCCATCTAGTCTCCAGAGTTTGACGGTTCCATCAGCGCTGGCTGAGGCAATGGTCTTGCCATCGGGTGAGAAACTTAAGGTATTGATTCTTCCCCTGTGCGCTTGGAACCGTTTGACTAAGATGCCTTCAGGACTCCATAATTCGATGGTTCCATCAGTACTTGCCGAGGCAATAGTCTTGCCGTCGGGTGAGAAACTGGCGCTAGCAAACTTCCCTTTGTGCTTCTCAATACGATTGTGTTCTTGAATTCGATATACAGCTTGCTGCAGACTCCCTAATGTGCGAATGTTAGCCTCCGGTGAAGTTTGACGAGTGCCAAAAACGGAGAATTTCAGCTTCTCCTCTAACTCTTTGAGCCGTTGACCTCCTTTGACACTCTCAACTAATGCTCCTAGCTGATTGTTAGAGAGAAGAAGGGCTGAGGATAGGGAGCTGAGGGCTTCAATTTCAGCAATTTCTGTTTGTTTTCTTTGAGATTGTGCTAATAGCGCAAATCCTACGGCGGTACAAGCTAGTAGTGTTACAACTACTCCAGCAACAGAAACGCGGCTTAGTCGCTTTTCAGCGAGCTTGCGTTGATTTCTTTCTCGTTCCAGTGCGATTTCTAGTCCACCCTCAGATTCCTTTTTTTGACGGATGAAAGAAACGAGATAATCGTGAACAAGCTGATAGCGATCGCTAGGGGCTTCTGGTATCAACATTAATAATCCCGATTTAGTCAGGATTTCTAACACCAAATCGAGTTGTTCTTCCTGGGATTCTAAATCTAGATTTTCTAACCCGACTGCCAACTCTGCACTAGTTTTTAGGGGACGTGTACCATTTTCCTCGGTTAGCAAAAACAAAACGAGTAGAGCGATTTGCTCATTGGGAGGGCCACAGTCTTTAATGGCTTGTTGTAGAAATTGCTCGACGAGTTTTTGCTTGGAGTTGGGCCCAAGGCGCTGATATTCTTCTAGAGTGACAATTGCCTCAGCGTGGAGTTGTGCTCCTACTACCTGTAATTCAATAGGACTCACTTCTCCTGTATCTCCCGCTAAATCTCGCACCAACTCATCGATTAGTGCAGAGTCTAAGTAAAACTGAGAACGTTCATTTAAGCTGTGAATGACGGCTTTCGCATCTTCTGGAGAAAAATTACCTAAGTAGTAGCGAACTTTTTTATCCAGAATGTTGTTGTTGATAATATCTAGCTGGGTACAGCGTTCGCACTCCAATAAATAATGGAGATAATCTTCTCGTAAAGACAAGATGACTTTGACATAGGGTATTTCTAAGCATTCTCGCAAGAAATTATAAAGAATACATCTTTTTTCTGGGTCGGTATAAACAAAGAAAAATTCTTCGATTTGATCGAAAATTAAAACCGTAATTAAATTGCGGTCTGCATTTTTCCGTAACTGGTTGATAATAAATTTGGGTAAATCATCAGGGATAGAGACATCGATGCTTCTGAGTTCACTCAAACCAGTTGCTAAAGAGATTCCTAAATCTCGTAATAAGGATTGCCCTAAATCCCTAACCCAATTGGTGTAAACTCGCAAAACAACAGGTAAGACATCACGATCGCCAATGGTTCTTTGCTTCAGTGCCGGTACTAATCCCGCCGTTACCAAGGAGCTTTTGCCGACTCCAGAAGGCCCGTGAATAACAGTGAGTTTATAATCAGTGCGACTCAGCCGTTCAATCAAGCGACTAATATCTTGCTGCCGTCCGGAAGCGGCAATCTCTTCGGCAATGCTGTGAGGCTTATCCACGGGTGCGATCGCTGGATTAGTCACTTGACATCGAGACTGCAACTGACCCGCACCAATAAAAGCTCTAAACCCGTACTGGTACTCAATTTCCCGTTGTTTTTGCTTAATCCGAAACGCCTCTCGATAGCGCCCTTGCTCAAAGTAAAGCGATCGCAAAGTCGCTAATATCCGAATATAAACAGATGGATCGTATTGAGGCTGGCTCTTGGCTTTAGCAACTTCTAAAATTTTAATAGCTTTTTGAACCTGACCTAAATGCTCTTGAGCTTGAGCCAGCAATAATAAATATAAATTCTGATCATGCTGTTGCGGCCAGCAGCCATAGTTGATAATTTTAGGCGGTAATTGACAAGCTAATTTTGAAGCTTTAGCGTTTGTCTGTAGGGCTAATTTAGCAAATTGCCTAGCAAATCTCCAAGCACCGTTGGAAAGTGCTAATTCAGCTAGAAGTCCATAACCATAAGCCAGTCGGATTGGATTGTCATAGGTTTGGTGTAAGTTAACAGCAAGTTTTGCAATGGCTTCTAACTCGTCCCACTGTTCTAGCTTTTGCAGGACTTCGCCCAAGGGATTGATAAATTTCGCTATCAAATCAGGGCGATTACCCCGTTCAAATACTTCAATACACTGTTTAAAATAATCCTTGGCTTGAGTGCAAGCAAAACGATATTCGGAGCGATGTTGAGTCCCATATTTCCGCCACCACAAACCGAGGTAAAACAGCAAACAGCCGACACGCTCAATCAATTTTGGATTTTGGATGCTCCCTTTTTTAAGGGGAGGTAGGGAGGCATCCACAAGGGATGCCCCTACTGACTCCTGAATTCTTAATTGCTCTAACCAAAACGCTAGACTTCGCTCATAATGTTGTCGAGACTCCTCCATCTTATCATTACTATCCGCATCTAAACCCAGCAAGAATTGCAAATTGGCTTCTAGTTCTGGATCTAAAATTTCTCCCCGATGTTGCAATTCATTGAGCGCTGCCTCTAACTCTAAGCGACGGCGGGAACCAATTTCCAGATTCAGATCAGTATTATTTAAAAACTTACCCGAACCCGCTTTTAAGATTGTCTTAAAGACAGATTCTGCACTTTGATTAAGTGATTCAATTAAGTCAGCAGAGGGAATGGTAAATCCAATCGGGGTAGCTGCCCAACTGGTAAAATCAGGAGCTACCCGAATGAACTTTTGCAGCACCTCATCGGTTACCCACAACACCAAGGGGAACGAAAAATGTTTGCGAAACTCATCCCTGGCATGGTTGGTGGCAATGAGTACCTCCTCAACTTCACTCACCAATTCCAAACCAGAAACGATCGCACACTTTGGCTGCTCATCATCTAATGCAGCCCGAATGGTTGTATAAAGGGTTCTGGTAGAGGGTTTGAGGACTATTTCTCGAAATTCCACCCCATAGCGTTCTCGCAGTTGCTGCATCACACGCTGTTGCAATGACTGATAGTTGCAACGCGCTAAAATTAGCGAAAACTGCCCCTCAGAGAGTGCGATCGCTCTAGAGAGAGTCCTTAACGATTCCTCGTTTTTGACATTAACATCGTCTTGGTGAAGTTCCATCATGACCGTTCCTGAATTCAAAAGCCAATCAGGAAAAATGTTTTACCTGTATGGCTTTCCCCTTTTCCCTTTCCCCTTTTCCCTTTTCCCTTTTCCCTTTCCCCCTTCCCCCTTTTCATCCCTTCAATTGCTTAGCTTCTGCCAAGATGGGATTGATACTAAACCATCCGCCTTGTTCATCCTGATATTCAAAGACGAACAAACTGCGTAATAAGGTTTGGTATTCATCCTCACCTCTCACCGTCAGGTTTTGCGCCACCTGCCACAGTAATTTCCACTCATCATCATCAACAGCTCGAACTAAGGAGTCGCGCTGTCTTCTAAGAATTTCTTCCAAAGATTCACGGGAAAAGGGAGGGTCTTGTTGCTGAAGACATCCAAAAAGGATACTTAACAAATTTCGCGGATGACCTCCACTCATGCGGCAGAGGCGGTCTAAAGTTTCAGCAGAATCAAATACCTCTGTAATAAATTGTAACCGATGCTGGGGTGCAACATCTGGGAAGGCTCTGGCTAGCACCATTTGCCTTAAGAGCGCCATACCTTGATCGTACTCACTCCCATCACGCGAGCGCACGCGTACCATCGGCAACAATTTCGGTTCTACCCCAAAGCGATTTCTCAACCTGCCCCACTCATTGGAGAAAATCAACACAAAGGGAATCGTGTACACGACATGACAGTTCAACTGTTTGAGCTGTTCTCCTCGATCTACAAACAGATACTCCGGTTGAGTGCGACCCGTTGGTTTTGGTGTACTATCTACGCGATCAAGGCTATCGATGATCACCACTAAACCGGTTTTGCCTCGTCTCCTCAGTTCTTTGTTCGCAGGTTCTAACAACTCTTGATTAATGGCTTCTAAAATGCCATCTGTGCGTGGCTCTAGATATTGCCGGAGTTGAGAGCGAAATTTAGGGCTATTTTTCGCTTTTGCCGAAATTTTGCCCAAACCGAAACCGATAGAAACTTCTCCCTCTGAACTCGCCTTGATTTCTGCCAATCCCGGCACCGAAGCTTCCGCCGAAAGATCGATTTCTGTTAGCAATAGCTCCGTAACGCCGTGCAATAAAGACTTGAAGCCTCGTGGTTGCAGGTGAACTTTCGCTTCCTCTAGACTTTCACTCACCTTCCGAGCAATGGCTAGCAAAATATCAGTTACATCAACGTCTGCCATCACCAAATCTTTGCTGGAGTCGAAGTAGACGACATGAGCGCCTTGCTGCTCTAACTCCGCTTTGAGCCGCAACAACTCGGTAGACTTGCCACAGCCGATATGGCCTGTGAATAATTGGCAAGTTGGCTCATTGGGGGAAAGGCGGGTAATAGTTCGCCCCAACTCTTGGATAATCTTGCCACCTCGTACAGCTGAGAAATCGATATAGTACTTCCGATCCTCGGCATTCCCCAAGTCAAGGGTTCTGCTGGGATTACATGCTTTGTAAAATCTGGATAGGTCTAGTGCCATTTTTCCCCTCCCTCGCAGAGTTTGTTTTATTCTCTACCGCCGCTATTCTAATCATTCCGTAAAAAGTAGGGGCAATCCCCCTGTGGTTGCCCCGCCAGGGTTTGATGATTTTCCCCAAGACTACAGGCAACAGCGTCATCATTACGGACAAGCAGCTTTGACTCTAACCAGTTTGTTGATTGTCCACTCAAAAAGCGCTACACGCTATCAGGCGCTTATGGTGCTGAAAATTCGTTCAACCGTAGAGAACACTTAGGTTAGCGGCAATCCACACTCCCCATCAATTGGTCGAAATGATTGGCGGTTCAACAGCCATTATGATTTTGCTGCACAAACCCCGCCATAAGCCTAATTCAAACGTTTTACAGTTGAATTGTAGACGGTTAGGTAAGGGTTCACACCAACCAGATAACCCTACACCAACACCAAACCGAGCTAACTATCCTTCGCGTCTCGACTTTCGTTTAATAGGGCTTTTACCATGAATACCATCACTGCCAACACCATAAATCAAACTTCTGATACAACCGACAACGCTCCGGAAATTATCACCAAGCAAGACACGATGGTATTGAGTGAGCGATTGAAAGAAGAACTGATTCATCAGGTTGGCTCTTTACCAAGCTGCGCTTTGGGCGTACTTACTCGCCTAGTAGCGGAAGTCGAACGGATTTGTCGCAAGAGTGAGCGCATCCAAAATTCCGGTGAAATCGGTTCAATGAAATTAGCGCTAGCACGTCAGAGGCTCTCTAAATGTATTGAGTACTATAAACTAGGTTCTAAGCAAGGTCGTGTGGAACTGCACAGCAACCTGAGTGTGATGATATATCGCCATGTGGCACCGAGTTCATCCCAACTTAGCTTTGCTGGTCGTCGCCTCTTGATTGAGGACTTCTTGCAAGAGTTTTATGCTTGTTCCCTCAAAGCGTTTAGGCGGGAAAATCAGGTAGCAGGTGACTACACTCCCCGTACAAGAATAGAACTAGCAGAATACATGGCGTTTACTGAGCAATACGCCAAACGACGTGTTACTTTAGGCTATGGTGGTGTGCAATTGCTCGTACTCAGAGCCAAGAGCTTTGCCAAACGCCAACCTAGCGATACTCTCATGGATATCGAACAGGCGACAGAGTTTGCTAAAAGTGAAGAAGCACAGGTGCAAAACCGATCCAAAGTGATGCAACAGGTGCGAGAGCATCTGGTTTCTGACGCTACTGACCCTCATGATGCCGTCTTGCGCGATCGCATTATCTCTGAACTGGTACAATACCTGGAAAATCAAGGTCGCTCCGATTGTGCGAATTACTTAATGTTAAAGCTGCAAGACTTTGCCGCACCGGAAATTGACGACATCCTTGGTTTGACACCCAAAGAGCGTGACTATCTACAACAGCGCTTCAAATACCATGTAGAAAAATTCTCTCGCTCTGGTCACTGGCAACTCGTACACCAATGGTTAGGTGCAGGACTTGACCAAAAGTTGGGACTCTCATCGCAGCAGTGGAACACTTTTGTCGCACAGCTCGACTATACTCAACAGCAGCTATTGAAACTCAAACAGGCAAACAATAGCGATATGGAAATTGCCAAAGCCCTGAAAATTACACCCAAACAGGTGCAAAAGCGTTTTTCTCATCTATTGGAAATGGCGAGTCTGGTTCGCAAGGATACAGTAAGGAATTCTTCTGATGGCATGAGTCACTCAATCGCTGCATAATGCCGCTCAACCTAATTCGTAATTATGAATTATGAATTATAAATTATGAATTGTTAATAATTCGGAGCTAATTACCATGATTGATGACTTATTAGTGACGGATTCGAGTAACCTTCTGTTTTCATCTTTTAACCCCTACACCACCAACATTGGTGGGAGTTTAGAACCTCCTGACTTAATCACTCCCGATTCAGCACTTAACAGTCCCCTCGGTTTGGGTATCTCTCCAGAAATCCTTGATTTAGAGGAAAGAGCTAGTTACATTGGCAACAATTCCATCGCGTATTATAGCGTCGGTCAATCCTACAGTCCCAACATCAACGACACAACTCCACTGAATGCGTCATCGGTAGATGCGTTAACGGGTCAAGTCCTAGAAGGTAGTACTCAAGAAGGGAACATTCAATTTGAGTTCAGCCAAAATTTATCGAGCACACTAGCTATTGAGCCTAGTGACACATCTGCGGGTAGCGGCATCCTCTCAAGTAGCAATGATTCTTTAATGATTCCTGACCCTGATGGAACCTTGGAAACAGCGCTCCACCAGGGTACATTTAATGATGGAATTTTCACCCTTTCCGATTCTGTTGGCTACAACGCAGACCCAAACGACTTCTTCCAATTCTCTATAGACAAGCGAAGTAATCTCAACCTCCGCCTCAATGGGTTGAGTGCAGACGCAAATTTAAGACTGATTAAAGACCACAATGGCAATAAGCAAATCGACAGCAATGAACTCATTGCTGTTTCTGAATTGGGTAACACTGTAGTCGATTCGGTCAGTCAAATCCTAGAAACGGGCGACTACTATGTCCAAGTCTTGCCGGGTATGGGAGCAATTCCGACTAACTACAACCTGGAGTTTCAATTCGTTAAACTCACTGGAGATATTTGGAACCAAGGTTTAGCCCAGTTCGGTGGGGTTTCTGTAGATGATGAAGACCGCTATTACCCAAACGGTGTGAATATTTACCACTATGGTAGTAGCGGTAGAACTAGCCTGGGGCTTGAGTCTAGCAAAGAGACTATTGTTGTGATTCATGGCTGGCTAAGCAACAGCGAAGCTGACAATATCAAAGACTTATTGACAGCATCTGCTAGTCAATACCCGGAGCATCAGGTGCTAGCGATAGATTGGGGGGAAATGGTCAATGGAAGAAGCATCGCTCAAGATGACAGAGATGTAATGATTCCCTTCCATACCGCTCGTTCGATTACACCCGTTGCGACTTGGGCTAAGGAGACTTTAGAAAAGCTGGGCGTGAATTCTCAACAAATTAGTCTGTTTGGGCACAGTTTGGGTTCTTATGTTAGTGCCGAAATTGGGCGATTATTTGGAGGAGTCAAGACTTTGGTTGCGTTAGATCCAGCTTGGCCTGGGAGTAACTATGACCTGAATGGTAACCAACCGGATAATCAGCGTGTATTAGATTTCAAGGATGTGGCAGATAGGTCGCTGGCATTTGTGGTTAAGGATGCTGTTACTCACTTGGGAGGTCTTGCTGGCGATGCTAATAAAGCGAATAAAGCTCATGATTCTTTTGTGATCAAATATGATGGGGAATACATTTCGCCTCATGGATATAGCCCGATTTTTAACGTTGATAAATATGTAAGGGAAAGAGCAGAAGCTGAACACGGTGCTGTGATCGATGTGTTTAGAGATGCTTTATCCAAGGGATATCTGAAGTTAGAAGATAACCTGCTTTTACCTAGTGATCATCGGGATGATTGGTATGGGAAATCTGGTAATTGGGCAGTGGGTGGCACCCATGAAGGTCGGATAACAGCAAATCGCTCTGGCAGCATCAACTACTTAAGTTATGTTTATGATGTTGGTCGGTTCAATCTGCCTAAAGAGAAACAAACTTGGAACTGGGCTTAGGGATAAATAGGGAGAAGTAGAGGGCTTTTGTATTTGGGCTTACAAGGAGAGAAAAGTATCCTTTAGGGTACCGTCAAAGCTGGAGTGTATTTCTTACAGTATCAGTATCAACCAGTAAAGCCAGAAATAATCTATTAGGAGAAAAAATGGCATTCATTGAAACAGTTAATCAATATACCCCATTCCTATACCCTAACCAGGGAAAACGAAGCGGTCGGATTAACCTGTACTGCAACACTTCCAAGCTTTACCTAATCTTTGCTGATCCATCTGTACCGATGTCTCCCAATAGTTATAGCCCAGACACGAAGATTGGTGTAGCCTACCAACCGTTCGAGCAGTATCAACATTATCTTGATTTGTTACGCAACGAAGGACCGATTTCGATTACTTTTAGGCCCGAAGATTCTCCACCCTCCTTCGTCGTCTACAGCGGAAGCGAGCCACCAGGAGAGGGCGAGTCTTAATCCGCTTTTCTGAGCAATGATTAGCCAACAGTTATCAGCATCGTCGTAAGACCCCACCCTTCTATAGGGCGGAGATATAAGGCGGGTCGGCTAGAGTTCCTACGCCGACCAATACCTATTACAAATAAGCCTAAAAATTCAGGTGTTCGAGCGCCTATTTACCTTTGCCACCAAAGGCTGATATTCCGTTGAATAGCATCAGTAATCCGCCAATTAAAATAGCGATCGCCAGCCCACCTACAACTAAATCTAATACGTTAGTATTTTCCACTGCTCTCCTTTTTCTCAAATTTTAGTCCAAAAAGCCCTAGTTTAAGTCATCAAGCCCGCTTACGTCGGAGTTAACCCAGCTCCTGCTCCAAAAACTCTGCGGCCCTTTGCGATCGCCTCTGCGACCTCTGCGTTAAAAAATACATGATTCCGATGCCAACGGATTCGACGTAACAAAAGAGGGATAGCTCACCAAAACGGCTCCCGATGCACCCAGATTTCTATCTTTTTCCAAGCTAACCAGGCAGGGGCTTGTATCCTTTGATATTATTGCCATGTTTATTTCTTGATGAATTAGCCTTAAGGCTACATTGATAAATGTTGCAAATTAATAGAGTTATTAAGCAAATCCCTGTACATCTTTTACTAATTATTCTGGTAGCCTTGGTTTTGAGAATATCTTTCCTGTCAACAATTCCCAATGGACTATACCATGATGAAGCAACAATCGGGTATGATTCCTATTCACTTTTAAAAACTGGGCGTAGTCAGTATGGAGAATTTTTACCATTTTTCTCAAAAGCCTTCAGTGACTATAATGAATCACTCACTAGATTTATCACTGTTCCTTTTGTCTGGATTTTTGGCCTCAACGAATTTGCTATTAGATTGCCTATGGCAATTATAGGAACTGCTACTGTTGGGGTTTTATATTACTTATCCAAAGAACTATTCACTAAAAATATTGCCCTATTAT
>JBFLZA010000046.1:0-22661 GCA_040756535.1 Cyanobacteriota bacterium | reverse complement strand
CGGTTTGGTACACTGCGATAGCATTGGGGCAAGAGAAAGTTTTTGTTGTATTCTCTAATCCCTATCTAAACTCCATCTTTAATTTCTATATCTTTTCTTTAGCCCCAGATCTAAACCCATGCAACCCCGCAGAATTGCTCGTGAACTGACTCTTTTGAGCCTCTCTCAAGTACCTAATACTCCAGAGCGCCTAGATACACAACAGCTGAATAACTTAGTCCTAGCCGCAGTCCGCACCCTCACGGGTGAAATTCAAGAGACACTCGAAACAGCAGCAGCCGAACTCAAGCGAGGAAGCGATCGCCTCCTCACTAGTGAAACTCGTGCTACTGATGTGCGTAGTGCTAGAGCGATGGTAGCAGAGGCCATTGATTTAGCCGAAAAGGCCATCAATCGACTGGGAACAGCAGTGGAAATGCCAGAAGTCATTCAGTTGACTAATCAGCAGGAAGTCCGCTCTTATGCCCTAGAAATTCTCAAAACAATCAATCGCAGAAAAGAAGAGATCGATGAGAGTTTGACAAAGGCTCTACAAGATTGGCAACTAAACCGCCTAGCTCGAATTGATCGGGATATCTTGCGGATTGCTGTCGCAGAAATGTCTTTTTTGGGTATCCCCGATCGCGTCGCCATTAACGAAGCCATAGAGTTGGCTAAGCGCTACTCTGATGAAGAAGGACACCGCTTTATCAATGGGGTATTGCGCCGTGTGAGCGATCGCCTCAAAACCGAAGCCCAGTTGCAATAAAAATTTTCTATATTTGTATACGACAGTGTAGGGGCAATTCCCCAGTGGATGCCCCTTGTTGTTTTATATGAAAACAGTTAATTGACGCAAATAGTTAAGTAGGTGCAATGGTTTTTAATTGGTTCCGCCGACAGTTTGGCACGAACGAAGGTTCTGAAACAACTCAGCCCAGTACTCCTGAAGTTGAACAGGAACAACAATCTCCAGAACCCTCAGAAGAAGAAGCTTCTGAGCAAGCACCAGCAGTTGCTGAAGATTACCTGAACTGGGCAAAAACGGCTTACAAAAATATTCAGAAGCGGCAAGAACTCTCAGAAGAGGTAGAACAAACAGAAGCCCAACCTCAGGAGGAACCTGCCACAACAGAGGTGGCTCAAGAAACACCAGTAGAAGAGCCTGCTGTAGTAGAGCCTATTGCCACTGAATCGGAAATCGAAACCACTGCCGAAGCAGAAGCCGCAGAAACGGCCAACGTAGAGGCGGTAGAGGCAACGACACCGGAACCCGAAACTGTACCAGAAGCACCACCTGAGGTTGCAGTCGCTCAATCCCAGGAAGAAGAAGTCGGAGCACAAGCAGCAGAATCGCCAGTAGTCGCTGAAACGGTAGAGGAGGAAGAGACAGCCACCCCCGTATCAGAAGAACCCACTGTTACCGAATTAGTTGCACCACCATCAGAAGCACCGATAACGGTTGAATCTGTTGAGCAAGAAACAGTAGCGCCCGTTTCAGAAGAACAGGCAGTTCCAGAACCAGCAGCGGTACCAGCCGCAGTAGAAGAAGCAGTAGAAGAAGCGGTACCAGCCGCAGTAGAAGAAGCGTTACCAGCAGCAGTAGAAACGGAGGAAACGCCTGCTGCCCCCATACCCATCTGGGCCCGTTCTAGCGCTGAACGGCAAGCACGACTGGAACGCCTGAAAGAAACCGCGATTGAAATCCCAGAACCTGAACCTGTTAGGGCACCTGTTCAGCCAGTTCAACCCGCAGCAACAGCCGTTGAAACCCAGGGAATTCCTGGTTTAGCGTTTGATGAAGGGTTCTTGTGGTCGGCTCAAGTGCTAGCGGCTCAAGGGCGTCGTCCTGAAGATGTTTCAGTTGAAGAAATTAGCTGGCTCAAGCGACTGCGCCAAGGACTTGATAAAACGCGCCGTAGTTTAATTAACCAGCTTAAGGCGATTGTCGGTCAAGGGCCGTTGAATCAAGACGCCGTAATGGAGATTGAGGCTCTGCTATTGCAGGCTGATGTAGGCGTCGAGGCGACAGACTATATTATCAATACTCTGCAAGGTAAATTGCGTGAGGAAGCACTACCACCAGAGCAAGCGATCGCATATCTGAAACAAATTATCCGAGATTTGCTCGACCGACCTTATCAAGAATCCTACAGCCCCACCTTTGTCCCCGAAAAAGACACCTTGAATATTTGGCTGATGACTGGGGTGAATGGGGCAGGGAAGACGACAACCATTGGGAAAATTGCTCACCTAGCGCAGCAATCTGACTATCGCTGCTTGATTGGGGCTGCTGATACCTTCCGAGCAGCAGCAGTGGAACAGGTGAAGATTTGGGGACAGCGCAGTGGCACTGAGGTGATTGCCAATCCTGGTAAGAATACCGATCCAGCAGCAGTGGTGTTTGATGCGATCACTGCCGCGCAAGCTCGAAATACGGAGTTGCTCCTCGTAGACACCGCAGGGCGTCTGCAAAATAAGAAAAACTTGATGGAAGAATTGGCGAAGGTTCGGCGAATTATCGATAAAAAAGCCCCTGATGCCAAGGTTGAAGCTCTATTGGTTCTCGATGCTACCCTCGGCCAAAATGGTCTGCGTCAGGCAGAAGTCTTCTCAGAAGCAGCTAAATTGAGTGGAGTGGTATTGACAAAACTCGACGGAACTGCTAAGGGAGGTGTAGCGCTGGCAGTGGTGCAGCAGTTGGGCCTGCCGATTCGGTTTATTGGTGCGGGTGAAGGGATTGAGGACTTGCGCCCCTTCTCTAGCTATGAATTTGTGGAAGCGTTGTTGAGTGGCTAAGCGAGGGGGAAAGGGGAAAGGTTAAAGGGGAAAGGGGAAAGCTAAGAGGAATTTTTCCTGTTTCCTTCACCCCTGTCCCTTATCGCCAAAGGGGGCCTAGCCTTTCCTTTTGTTCTTATTTCCTATTACTTCGCTGCTCCAACCGGCTGACCGCGCAAGTATTCCTCAAGCGCTTCGGAACCACCGATGAGTTTCCCATCGATGAAGACTTGTGGCACTGTTGTTGCGCCGGAAACAGCCCGTAAAGAACGAAGAGTTGCATCTTGTCCTAAGACAATTTCTTCGTAATCTATACCCCGTTCCTTGAGATCTTGCTTAGCGCGGGCGCAATACGGACAACCCACTTTAGTGAACAGGGAAACACACTTGGGCTTAGCCGCCTTTGGATTGATGTAGTTGAGCATGGTCTCGGCGTCAGACACCTCAAAGGGGTCGCCCTCAACTTCAGGTTCAATAAACATTTTTTCGATGACGCCATCGTTTACTAACATGGAGTAGCGCCACGACCGCTTCCCGAAACCTAAGTTTTCTTTGTCAACGAGCATTCCCATTTGCTCACTGAATTCACCATTGCCATCGGGAATGAACGTAATGTTTTCTGCTTCTTGAGTTTTCTGCCATTCGTTCATCACAAAGGTGTCATTGACTGAAATACAGATGATGTTATCAATGCCGTTTTCCTTAAAGGTCTTCGCTAACTCGTTGTAACCCGGTACATGGGTAGATGAGCAAGTGGGTGTAAAAGCTCCAGGAAGCGCAAAGACAATCACTTTCTTACCCGCAAACAAGTCATCCGTTGTCACGTCAACCCATTGATTGTCCTGGCGGGTTCTGAATGTGACGTTGGGAACTCTTTGTCCTTCGCGATTTTCTAGCATCTGTTGTATTCCTTAGCAGTAAAAGCGAACTCGTTATGACTTCAATTATTAACACTGTACTCATAACGAGTATGATTTGGCAAGTAGGCAGCGCTAAAATCTGAACAAGAG
Source organism: Cyanobacteriota bacterium (assembly GCA_040756535.1). GTDB lineage: Bacteria > Cyanobacteriota > Cyanobacteriia > Cyanobacteriales > Coleofasciculaceae > JBFLZA01. The sequence continues at coordinate 18,894 of JBFLZA010000046.1, read as the reverse complement.
TTTCGGCAATTATTCCGTCTTGGGTGGAAACACGACTGCCATATACTCCCGGTAACTGGAAATCTTGTCACCGCGAACATCAAAGGAGACAGCAACCTGGTTTTGGTAAGGATTCCCACGCAGAGAGCCTTCAGAGCGAAACTCAAACACAACGGTTGTCTCGTTGCTAGTGATGCGCTGTAGCGTCACCGCTAGCCCTTTGTCCATCGCTTGAGAAACATACTCAAAGAACTCTGCTGCCTTTTCTTTGCCGGCGTTTTGTCCTTTATAAGCCCCCACCGGAAACCAGAACGTGAAATCATCGGTTAACATATCCAAGAACGGTTCCCACTCACCAGTTGCCAATCCGTGTGTAAAGTTCTTGAAGGCTTGCGTGGCAGTCTCCAGTGTGGCTAGTGTTGTTTCTGCCATTCTTGCTATCTCCCCAAACTCAGTAATTTTGGCTCCGAACAAAAACTGGAGCCAAAGTGTTATCAGTAATCCTACGTCCTGAAGTTGCGATCGCGTTTTTATGGGCAAGGAAACTCAGACTTCTGGTAAAAATCCCTAGAAGGGCGAAGCATTCGCATAAAAATACTGAAATATAGCTATAAATTACCGCTCGACTATAAGGCTAACGCTTCCCTTCGCTTACGCCTCTACCTGGGGGTATAGGGTTGCTTGACGGCAAGAGGAAAATTCTGTGGGGTTACTCTTTGTTTTTCCGTCTCTGCTCAATCTCAGCGATAGGTAAGAATAACTCGTCTTCGATTTGCGATCGCTCTTCAGGAGACACAGTTTTTGCTTTAGAAGCACTATTCAGACAATTTATCAGAAGTTTATTAGCATAGTAATACTGCCTAAATAATTCCTCGTTTTCAAAAGTGCTAAACTGCCAATAGTGACCAATTTCGCGATGCTTAATTATCGCATCTCTCAATTGCTCTATCCATGCTTGACCTCTAACTTTCCACCATCTCTCATACTCTCCTATTTCAGCCTCATCTGTTTCCGCCTCGTCAGTGAAATCATAATCCTCATCTTCATTGTGCAACTGAGGTAGTTGAGAGCCAAGTTGTATTATTGCTTGCCTTAGCTTAGGATCAAAATCACAGTTGCGAGATAGGGAAGAGCAATCGATAGGGGCAGCACTATTAGCAATTTTTATTTTATGGATAAGATTGAGATCGAGAGCAAAGTCTGGGACATGGGCAAGATTGAAGGCATCAGCAGGGTTTGGATCAAGACTAAAATCGCGGGCAAAGTGATTATCAAGAGTACAAACATAGGTCAAGTCAGGTATGTTAGTTAACCTAGAGTTAAAAGTAAGGTCAAAGGCAAGGGCAGAATAAAAAGCACGAACAGTTATCGCTTTATATGGAACTTGGACTAAATTCGATTTTTCTGTAACCCAAAATAAAAACTCTTTTAATTCCTCAGCCGAGTCTACTATTTCATCAATGATTTGTTTTAAAAATAACAGTTGCTCGGCTTTCCACGGCATATCAACTGCTAGCGCAAATACTTCAGACCAGCGTTTGTCAGTGATGTTAGCGAGTAACGTTTTTACTTTTGGATTGTGAGTATCAATAAAGTTTTTTATTTTCTTTGCAGTAAAGTACTCTTGAAAAGTCAGGTGAGAAAAAGAATAAACTTCTTGCGCTCGTTCCACTAATAATCCATGTTGTACCTCAATAGATTCCAAAATTGCTATACTGTTCTGCCGCAACGTAGCTGAGTCAGTTGTCGCATCAGCTAATGTGCGAATATAACCAGCAATTTCCTCTTGAATTTCGTCTTTTGCAAAAAAGTAACGACTGTTTTCAAAAGTGTTAGCTGCTATCTGAGTTAAAAGCTCTCTTTTGTGTTCTACAGACAAGTTTCGATAAACTTCATTTCGTCTAATTCCTCGTGATTCATCCCATGTTATAAGCAGAGCGTCTATTCCTCTCTTGTATAGAGAAGTCCGGTTAGAAGGAAATTGCGATTTTTGTTGAAAAGCTAAGCAGGTCAGAGTCAATAAGATGGGTGTTACAGCAATTGCTTTTAATTGTTGGTTTTCCGGGTAATTTAGCTGTTCAATAAAATGATTTGCTTTAATTATTCCATTTTTTTCAGAAGTATTGTCAATGGCTATGAACCAATTTTTAGCAAAAATTTTAATTTGTTTTAAGTTAAAATCTGATATTTCTATATCTTTAAAATTTGAAAATCTATGCTTCTGAGCTGAGATTCTACAACTGATAATAAATTTATTTCTAAAATACTGATTACAGAACGTATTGATACATTTTACAACTGCATCTCCCTCTTCTTTCGACACCTCATCCAAACCATCAAGCAAAATTATTGCCCTTCCGTACTCCAGTATCTTTTCTGGTACCGGTGAATCTGTGATGCCGAAGCTAGCAAACTCTTGATGGATGTAATTCAATAGGTTAAAACTTCCTATCTCCCTAGCATAATCAGCAAAAGCTTTTATCCCAATAAAAATTGGAACTCGGTCAGATTGTAACCGACCTTGATTGCATTGAATTGCTATATGTTTTAAAAAAGTGCTTTTGCCTGAGCCTGGTTTACCGAGTACCATCAAGTTATGATATTTTTCTATAGCTAAAAGTCCCGGTATCCTTGGCTGAGTGACATTGCCCAAGCCTAAACGATCAAATTCATGTGTCTCCGGATTATAGACTTGCGGTAGCTCAGAAAAATCTGACCATTGATAGCTGGGTGGATTATCTAGAATATTCACGTCCACGTAAAGAGCATCTAGCTCAATCGGTCTAGAAACATATAGCACCTGAAGCTTTCCGCACAAATGCATGATTTTGCTATAGCACTGTAATCGTATTGGTGGCAGTACTTGAACAAGCACTCTCACAAAATCTATATCTGTTAGCTTTCGCCAATCCAGCTTTAAAGCCGAGCAGATATTGATAAATACTTGCTTGTCAACTGGCAGCATTGAAAAAAAATCTTCAATTTCTTGGGGATCTACTCCTGCATCCCTAGAGACGAATTCTTTCTTTTCTTGCGGAGTCAAGTCTTTTTCAAGAGACTTTAACCTTTCCTTAGCTGTCCAATCTAGCTTGTCTTTCTTCGATTTTTCCTGTAGTTGTAATCTCTCGCATTGACGAGCCTCTATCGCTTGAAGTACTGAGGGAATACCTTCGACAGCTTGTTTTGCTTGTTCAATGCTATCTGGAGAAACCTGCAATAACCTTGCCTTCTCTAATAAAGTATCCAGGTTATTCTTTAGAGTAGAGTTTGCGATCGCGTCTTCACGCCCCACAAAATCAGTATTCTTGGATGCCGTTTCTTCTTGCGCTTGCTCTTGACGCTGTGGGACTACGGCTGAGTGCGATCGCACCTTCTCCACCACCTTATCCAGATCATTCTCTGGAGGAGAGGCTGCGATCGCTCCTTCACGTCTTTCAACACTGCTAGATTTCAACGCTGTTTCTTCTTCGGTTGCTATCTCCTTGACATCCCTCTGACTTAACAATTCAGGCTTGTACTTTGCAAACAAGCGAAGCAAGTTTTCACGCTTTGGGCGGTGTTCGCCTGGAAGCTTATGATTGTCGAGAGCGAACTGTCGGCAAATCTCCTCAATATGTTTTCTGACAGTCGTTTCTTGGATGTGTAGGGATTGAGCGATCACTGCATCTGTCTCGCCAGCTAGAAATATCTCCAATACTTCCTTCCGTCTAGGAGTTAGCTGGTTGAAAACTTCCGTAAACCTTTGTTGATTCATACTTCTCGACAATGGCAATACACAGTACACAATTGTGTACTCGGTTTATCTAAAAAGACTCGCAGTATGAGTATTGGGTGTGTACTAGGCTAGCGCAATTATGAAACTACCTCAAAAATCTAAGGTCGGAAAGTTGAGCGTAGTACCTATGAGTTATCTACATGACAGAGAATGGTCAGATCGTTACATTCCCGCTATCAAAGCAATTGTGGGGCAATATCTGCTAGTTGAATCTCCTCTAGAAGTTGATCGAAAACAGGCAGCAGACTTGATGGTATTGAATGCCAGAAATCTAACAATTGCTTGTCGCGTCAGACGAGCAGGCTACGCAGACAAATACCCCTATGAATTCACGATTCGTAGTCGAACAGCGTCAGGAGTAACAACAGAACTGCAAAAAATTACAAACGGATGGGGTGATTGGATGTTCTACGGACATGCAGCCCCCCAACCTGGCATCAAAATTGATCGCTGGTTTCTCATCAATCTCAACAGTTGGAGAGCGCACATGATACGCCGCGATCGCAGTGCTATCAGATATGGAGAAAAATTTAATTCAGATAGAACCAGTTTTGCCTGGTTTGACCTTTCTAGTTTTCCGCCTGAACCATCAATTCTTGTTGCCTCCAGCAAACCTTTACCCAGTTATCGGCAAATAGCATAGTAAATAAAAAAGCGGGAATTTCTACTGCAAATCCCGCACGTTTAATTCTACTTATGGGTAGTGAAGTATCTTACATCCCACCGGATTGATCATCCCCTTGGTTTTTGGAATGAGCAAAGCGTAGAATAGTGATGGTAGCGAGGAATTTAGCCATGAGTGTTGTAGTCCCTGACGAAATTTTAACCACAACCCGCATGACTGAGGCTGAAATGCGCCAAGAAATTGCTGTTATGCTCTTTGAGAAAGAGAAGCTCACCCTCGCTCAAGCCAGTCGATTTGCAGGAATGCACCGTATTGCTTTTCAACATCTACTTGCCAGTCGTCACATTCCAGTGCATTACGGAGTGGAAGATTTTGAGCAGGACATTCAAAACTTACGAGAGATGGGTAGATTGTGATCATTGTCAGTGATACATCACCCATCAACAATCTTGCCGCGATTAACCAGCTTTACCTGCTACATCAACTTTACGAAACAGTTCTTATTCCTGAAGCGGTTTATCGAGAACTAACTGACCCCAGTTTTCCCGTTGCAGGTGCCACTGAAGTACAAACTCTTGATTGGAGAATTAGTAGTCAATAATATCCCCTGTCTGTAGTTCTCGCCATTCAGTATTTTGTTGATAATGCTCTGCCATTTCTTCTCCCTGTTCGGCAAGAATGCGCTGTCGTTCTTCCAGTGGTAGTTTTAGGAAGGCACGGCGATCGCATAAGGATAACGGTTGTTGAATTGTTGTAGACTCGACTGGCATTTTCTCTGATGGTGTAATAGTAACAGTATATTCAATAGAATACAGTAAGGACTAATGCTTCCATGCCCTTACAAATAAAGTGTATTCCACTACTCAGTTATCGGCAAATAGCCTAATCAAAGAAAATGCGGGAATTTTCATCGCAAATCCCGCACGCTTAATTAGATTTATGGGTAGTAAGGTATCTTAAGTACCCCCGAATTGATTACCCCTTTAGTTTGTATTCCTACCATTAGGAAATTGTGGAATGAAAACCCCACGTTGAAATCTATTTCTTCTTGTAGAAGGAGTTTGGGGTTGTGAATAAGGATTTCCCATAAATTGTTGAGTGGTACCCGTCCTTATAGGAGGAACTTGGGACTGTGGAATAGGATTTCCCAGAGTTTGTTGAGTGGTACCCGTCCTTACAGGAGGAATTTGGGTCTGTGGAGTAGGATTCCCAAGGGGTTGTCGAGTCCTATTCATCCACGCAGGATTTTGCCAAGTATTTCCTGGTGCAGTCTGAGCTAATACTTGTTTGTTAGAACTCGAATCAATGATTCCTAATCCAGGTAAAGCAAGTACAGCACCAGCACTCGCTATACCTATTAGGCTAAGAAGTTTTTTCAGTGGATTTTTGTTATTTTGTATGCTCATGGCTCTGTCCTCTCTATTAGGCTGAAAGCATTCTGAGCTTTGAAGTTATCTTTTCAAAACCGAACGAATGTTAATTTTTAATCAAACTTTGCTTTGTGATCAGCTACCCTGTTGTAGTATTTAAGACGTTTTTTAAACTTATCTCTATTAAATAGTAGCTTTATTGTGCTTTCGTATCCTGTATCTAACGGTATGTATAAATATCCAAAAATACTCCTAAGGAGTATCCCCGAAGAACGGTTGGTAAAGACGATATAAAACTGATTTAAACTAATTCTCTAGTCGCTTTTAATTCTCCTTTTTGATGAGCCACAATAACGCAATCGCTCGTGAGTATAAGGAGATAGGCTATTTACCATAGCCCAAACCCTTGAAATTTAGCGACGTGTATAGCGATGCTTCACTCCCACAGGAAAATACTCTGGATCGTCGGTGGGCGCGAGTTCCACCTGCGGTAACTGATACTGTTTTGGCACGTAGTTGGCAAACTCGCTGTTGAGTCGTAGCAGTTGGGAGACAATAGAGGATGCGATCGCATTTTGTTTCTCCTCACTTGCTTCCACCCCAGGTGCTAACTCCACCACCACCGACAAAAATCGATTTTGATCGGCATCTTCCTTAACCTGAAGGACAAACTTACCTGTCACCCACTCTCGAATTGTCGGTTGCTCTAACCCCACCATCACATTTTCCGGATAGATATTCGCACCGAAGTAAGAAACCGTAAAATTAGACCGTCCAAATACAAATACAAACGGTAAAGGATGAATTCCCCTGCCACCTTGCAATGCTGCTATTGGGTCAAAATTCCATTCTGCCAGGAATTTCAGCATTGCTTCATAAGAAATTAGCCCCCCATTATCTGAAATGTGATAACGAATCAAGGGAATGCCATTATCTCCAGAAAACAGCAAAGTCCCTTTTGTCGAGTAGGCATCTTCCCTCTGTTCATGCACTTCAAAGAAGCGATTTAAGGGGTCATACTGTGCAAGAGTAGGTAAGCGTGATTCTCCGAATAAAGTACGGGCGGCATCGGGATGCTCTGCTAAGAAGCGGCGAATACAAATACTTAGGGGTGTTTCATTCCCTAAAACCCCTGCATCAGCCGTTCCATAAAGTGAGGCAGAATCATAGCAGGGATGGTTTGAGCCAACACGTTCTCCCACTAGATTCCGCCACTGTTCGCTGAACACTTCTCCCGCCATCACCAACTTGATGTGATACTGCTGCCACTCCACACCGCGAGCAATCCCAGTATCAATCACATCCTTGAGAAACGGTGGATACCCCAGCAATACCACTTGCTCGAAGCTTAAACCCAGTTCCTGAATGACTCGGAATATCTCCTCTTTGTTATTGCCAGGAGTCACAACCGTAATGGGATAGCCTTTACTCGCAAGGTAGCGGCAGCAATTCGTGGTAAACATTCCCCCTACCCAGGTTCCCAAGGTAAAGCAAATGACGGCTAAAGTGCGGCGGGTGTCGGCATAAAAGCTATTATGAAAAACCTGCTCGAAGCGTGTAGCAATCTGGAGTTCGTCAGTGAAGAAGCGGGGCCAAAATGTCGGTTTGCCTGTGGAACCGGAGGAAACGGCAATCATATCACACTGTTCCAGATGCCCATTGCGGCACAACTGGGCCAACGGGTAACGCGAATGGTAGTTACTCTTAGTGATGAGTGGAAGGTTTACGAAATTTTCAAATGTTTGAATGGAGTTATAGGATATGCCCTTTTCTATCAAAAACGCTCTGTAAGCAGGGACATGAGCGACAACATCTTGAAACAACGTTAGGGCAGCCGATTCTGGAGTAGTGGTTTGATGCCGTCTGAGTTGCTCCTCCAGCGGTGTAGTTAGGAACGATTGAAACGCCGTAGCTGCCCGGTGACGTTGTTCTTCTTGCATCTTCCCATTTGGTGGATTAAAAAATTACGCTTACCATACAGGAAATTCGCTCTGTGTTGCAATTGCACCCAAATAGCGTTAGTTCTTCTTTTAAAACGATGCCCCTCTATTGCAGTCAAGGACACGAAAACGACTCCAGAAATCGCTTTTGTAAAGATTGCGGACAACGACTTCCGCTTGGTTTTGGGCAAGTTCTGGAAAAGCGCTATAGCATTGTCAACCAGTTGGGACAGGGGGGGTTCGGACGTACCTATTTAGCGGAGGCGCTTCATCGCTTCAATGAGCGCTGCGTGTTAAAGGAATTTGCACCTCAAGTGCAAGGTGCCGCTCAGTTGCAAAAAGCTAAGGAGTTGTTTGAACGAGAAGCGGGGGTACTGCATCAGCTTCAGCATCCGCAACTGCCGAGATTTTGGGAGTTGTTCCAGGCAGATATGGGAGGAGGCATGGGTTGCCTGTTTTTGGTGCAAGATTACGTGGAGGGCTCAACCTACTTTGATTTGTTGAAGTCGGGAAAGCGGTTGAGTGAGGCAGAAGTCATGCAAATGATGTGTCAAATACTACCCGTGCTTGCGTATATTCACGCAAAAGGAGTTATTCATCGCGATATCTCTCCAGATAATATTATTTTAAGGCAATCAGACCAAATACCCGTATTGATTGATTTTGGAGGCGTCAAACAAATTGCGACAACCGCTGTTTCCAACTTGACTAACCTTGGCGTACTACAAACCCGTATTGGTAAGAAAGGATACGCTCCTGAGGAGCAAATACGCAAGGGGGAAGTATTTGTCAATAGTGATTTATACAGTTTGGCGGTGACGGCACTGGTGTTGCTCACGGGGAAAGAACCTCAACACTTGTATGACATCTACAAGGGAAGTTGGCACTGGGGACGGGAAATTCAGGTGTCGCCTCAACTGGAAACGGTGTTGAAGAAGATGTTGGCATATAGGCCGAGCGATCGCTTTCCTAGTGCCAACGAAGTCCTCCAAGCGATTCAGTCTCAGCTACCGTCTTCTCCAACCCCAGCCCCCACTCCCTCCAACTCTTCTCAAACGCAAACAAAGGCAGTTGCGCCAAGTACCCAACCAGCACCCATTCAAGCATCAAGTCAAAGTGTGCCGAGAACTTTCATGTCAAGGATACAGACACTGGTGTTTGCGCCGAAAGCTCTGCCTAAACTCAATCCAGCTACCCCTAGCCCGATCGCGCCCAATCCCAACACTCAAGCGATTCACCCCAATCCCAACCACCCAGTCATTCAACAACCTCCCCAATTTTTCAACTGGATCGGCAAGGGGTTACTTAAGGTAGGGGTTGGTGTAGGCTTTATTTTACTCACTGGATTTGCAGGTTGGGCGGTCATGAATTCCGTGATGCGTTCAAACCACTTCGATCCTTTAGTCGAGCGATCGCTTGACAACACATCCAGTCATTCTCCCAATGCAACTGAACAGAAGCAAATCGATCAACTTTTAAGCCGCCGCCAAGATTTAGAAATTCCTGAAGGCTTCTTTAATCAGTTTGTGAATGAGTCATTTTACGCCAAACACCCAGAAGCGCGAGGACGTAGCCTTACAATGAATCCAGAAGATGCTGCTTTACGCAACGACTGGTACAACACAGCAAAAGACTTGCTCGATAAACTAGAGCAAGCTCAGCTCAGTGCCGAGGCTCGTCGCCAACTGGGCAGCTACGTTCAAAAGGATTACCGAACCTGGCAGCGTCAAGCTAAGCAAGGGCAGCTAGGTGGCTATACAATAGACCAACTGAGCCAACAAACCGAGAAAAAGTTTAGAGAACTGTTTCCTGAACAACAGGGTGCGAAACAGAACGTACAAACATTCGGTCAGATCTGGTATGCCATTTTCGCGGATCGAGCCAGTCAACTAGAAACCGGAAAACAGCCTTAGAGCCTATCCGAAAAATTCCTGCATTATGACATTCCATCTATGTCCCTCTGTGTTTATCTGTGGTTTCGGCTCTCTCAGCATCTACCTCTCCGGATAGCTTTCTAATGCAACGCCTACCTGGCTGAACCGTTCGCTTTTGTGCATCGTTTGGATTTGTTGTTTGTTTTACCTTTTCAATGGTTCCTCTCTATTGCTCTAAAGGACATGAGAATCCTAGTGGAAATCGGTTTTGCAGGCTATGCGGCGAAAAGCTATCCCTGCCAGTTTCCCCTGAAGTCTCACCGGCACCTGGAATGGTTATGGGTGGTCGCTACCGCATTGTCCGGGAATTGGGGCATGGTGGTTTCGGACGCACTTATTTAGCAGAAGATTTAAATCGGTTTAATGAATCTTGTGTTTTAAAAGAATTTGCCCCGCAAGTTCAAGGAACCTACGCCTTACAAAAAGCAGAGGAATTGTTTGAGCGGGAAGCTGGCGTTCTCTACAAGCTGCAACACGCTCAAATCCCCAAATTCCGAGAGATGTTCCGCGTCAAACAGGGGAATAAAGGGCTTCTGTTCCTAGTCCAAGACTTTGTAGTGGGTCAAACCTACCACGCTTTGCTCCAAGCCCGGAAGCGTCAGGGATTGCGGTTTAATGAAGCAGAAGTCACTCAACTGCTACTGCAAATTCTTCCTGTTTTGCAGTACATCCACTCTATGGGTGTGATTCACCGCGATATTTCTCCCGATAATCTGATTTTGCGGAGTACGGATGGGTTGCCAGTTTTGATTGACTTTGGCGGTGTCAAACAAGTGGCAGCAACGGTAGCTTCTCAGTTCATGGGAGCACAAGAAGCCGCCGGAGTTCCTGCTTTTGCAACTCGGTTAGGAAAGGTGGGCTATGCTCCTCATGAGCAGATGCAGGGCGGAATTGCCTATCCCCACAGTGATTTATATGCTTTAGGGGCAACGGTATTAGTGTTGCTGACGGGTAAGGAACCCCAACAGTTGATTGACCCGAACACACTAACATGGAGCTGGCGACGGGAACTTAATCTTAGTCCTACCTTAGGCAGTGTTCTCGATAAGATGCTCCAACCCAATCCGAGCGATCGCTTTACCTCGGCAGCACAGGCCCTGCAAGCCCTCACCCCTAAGTCTGCCCCCGTTGTCTATCCCCCAACCCAAGCTCCTTTGCCTCTACCAGAAGCAACTATAGCGGCGGCACCTCCTCCAGTTGCGCCTCCTGTCACTCCACCCCCACCAACCACCCTGCCAACACCATCGCCCGATTCAACCGCTCAGTCCTCACCGGGTTGGTTAGGAAAAGTTCTGCTGGTGTTCGTTGTGATTGTGGTTGCGGGGGGTGTAGGCTGGTTGGCTGGCAATTGGTGGATAAAAGCCCAACTCAATCCTGATGACGTTGAACCGCAACCGACGGATAGCAATCCAGTTATCTTGCCAACGGATGAACCCACACCCGAACCCTCCTCACCCTATTCTCCGGAAGAGTTGCGGCGCAAAGAAGGCCTCCAGCAGCGTCGCGTTGCTCTTGACATTCGCTACCAGTTCTACTCTGACTTAGTGAATGAAGAGTTTTGGCGACAGTACCCTGATCAACGAGGACGCACCCTCAGTCCTGAACCCGAAGATGCCGAGTTGCGAGCACAGTGGGATGCGATCGCATCTGATCTTCTGAGAAGGCTGGCAAATCTCAATTTAAGTGCTGTAGCGCGACGGCAGTTGGGAAACTATGGAGATGCTGACCTCACTCGCGCTAAAGCTGAAGCCAATCAGTTACGCGTTAGTAGCCGTAGTCTGTATGACTTAGTTGATGCTAAATTCTTCCAAGCCTTTCCTGACGAAAAGGGTAACAATTTTCTGAATAAACCCGTTGGTCAGGTGTGGCAAGCTATGGTATCAGACACGCTCAATGCGCTGAAAACTAAAGAGGCTTTAGAGCGAATTGTCTTTGACCCAGAGGCAGTGAACAAAACAGTCAGCGGGACTCTCAAACCTGGACAGGGCAAAGTCTTTATTGCCGAACTGTCTAAGGGTCAGTTGATGAAGGTCAACCTACAAACTGCCAATAGAGCGCTATTTTCCATCTATACTCCTAGCGGCAATACCACCTTACTGGAAGATTCGCGCGATCGCATTTGGTCAGGGGAACTTCCAGAAACGGGTCTTTATGAGTTTGTTGTAGTTTCCGAGTCTTCTAGATCGAGCGATTATCAACTCGACCTTACGGTTGAAAACCCAGCCTCTCCTGAACCTTCACCTGAGGACTCCCAAACTCCTGAACCCTCCCCTGTTGAATCACCGAGCTAAGTAAGTGGGCATTAATAACAGTTTTCCAGGTTAAACGCCCTTAGTGTCACTTGGTTTTATCAAGATATCTGGACAATATGTGAACTACTCAGGGTTCCGCTAACGCTGCACCCTGAGCTTCCGTACTCACGAGGGAATGCCTCAGAACAGACTTGCGTCCACCCTTTGGTCTTACTTCCCCTCCTACGGCAGAGATGGACGTTCCATCCACCTGTAGCAATCTGATACCTTCTGCTCTAATGTTGGCAGCGGCATTACCATCCCGGTCGTGATTAGTACCGCAGTGAGGGCAAGTCCACTCCCTCACATCTAACGGCATTTCATCAACTTGGTGATAGCAATTAGAACAGAGCTTAGAACTGGGGAACCATCGGTCAATCTCTACCAATTTCCCACCTTTCTTGTCTAACTTATAGGCAAGGAAATTTGTGAACATTCCCCATCCAACATCAGCTATTGCTTTGGCTAGATTGTGGTTACGTACCATGCCTTTGACATGTAGGTTCTCTACTACGACAACTTGGTTCTCGTTGACGAGCTTCCTTGAAAGCTTGTGTAGAAAATCTGCCCGTGAATTGCTCACTCGTTCGTAAACTCTAGCAACAACCTTTCTATATTTATGTCTTGAGTTGCTCCCCTTTTGCTTTCTGGCTAGTTTCTGTTGTTTGCGTTTAAGATTTTGTTCGTGTTTAGCAAGGTGTCTAGGATTATCGTACTTAGACACCTTATTGCCGTCACTAGTTATTGCAAAGTGTTTTAATCCCAGGTCTACACCAATCACCCGACCTTCGGTTGAAGGAACAGGATTTTCACCTTCTATCTCAGTCAGGATAGAGGCATAGTATTTACCGGATGGCTCTTTGCTAACCGTTACGGTTTTAATCGTCCCCTCAATTGCTCTGTGAATCCTAGCTCTTATCGTGCCAACCTTACCGGGTAACTTGATAACGCCATTTTCCACTTTGACGTTTTGAGGATACTGAATAGACTGATTGCCATGCTTGGACTTGAATCGCGGAAACCTCGCACGTCCATCAAAGAAATTTTTGTAGGCAGTTGTAAGATTGAGCGTTACAGCTTGCAAGACTTGGCTGTAACATTCCCCCAGCCACTCGGTTTCCTTATCCTTTTTGAGCGCTGGTAGAAGTGCATTGAGTGCTGACCGTCCTAATCCTTTCCCTGTATCTCGGTAAGTTTCAATGGATTTATTGAGCGCAAAGTTCCACCACCAACGCGCACAACCGAAGTGTTGAGCTAACAACACTTCTTGCTCAGGCGTCGGATATAGTCGAATTTTGACAGCTTTGTGCAGCACTTTTATCACCTCCTAGTCGTTATTTTACCACATACAATAGTTAGCGGTAAATACTCAATCCTGGCCGCGCTTTCATCCCCAAGTTCCGCTATGCTGCACATGGGGACTTCCCGCACGGAAGAGTTAAAAATATTAATTTTGTCAGAGTTTGTACTTTCATCTCATACCAAATCCGCATTAATAGCCTCTCTTTTTAAATACAGTATTTTTCTCCCTAAGGAGAAGAAACAGGACGTGTAACAACGCGATTAAGCGGCTTTTCTTGCGCCATGGAACCAGCCATCACTAAAATCGCTTCTTTCTCGATCGCAGGAAAACTGATGGTATAAATCATGTCATTCTGCTGCCACATCATCGTCGAGAAGGTTAAGGAGGGGTTTTGACGTGGCCCTTCGAGTATGTATCCGACAACATTCGCATTCGTGAGCAAAGTTAAGCGATCGCCTTTAGCTCTATGACGCTCTAACTCTTGCTTAGCACTCACATTCGTCTTGGGTGCGACTGAAAAGCTGCCTAACAAGCAGGGATGAGGACTGCGATCGCAACTAAAAAGACTAACTGTGAAGCTCTGCGGAATCTCGGAAGGAAAGACCTGCACAACGAGTTTACCTTCGTTAATATCTGAAGGAGCCTGAAGCGGAATCCTACTCGGTAAGCGCATTACCAACCCAGAAGGCAGATTGCTCTGGATGCGCTGTAGGTGGGGAATAAATACAGCCGCCGGACGCGCACTAACCTCCCCAACACTGCTAAAAATACTTAGAACAATCGGTACTGCGACTAAACAACGTCGCCACACAGAATAGAACACTGAGCTAGTGGGTCAAAAATTACGATCTTTTACTGTATCCCAAGTTACACAGTTTTTACTCAGTCGCCGGGAAATCCCCTTCCTCAATCGGAACGAAGTGGAGATAGAGTCGTTTAAATCTTGTTTTGGATTGCCTTTGAACTGTGACATTTCAAAAGCTGGCGACAAGCTTCTCGCAGTTGCTCAATCTCAAAGGGTTTTGTCAAATATTCATTTGCCCCAGCGAGGCGTCCTTGCACTTTATCAAAAACTCTGTCTTTGGCTGTCACCAGCATGATGGGTAAATTGCAAAATTGCGGCATAGTACGCAGTGTACGGCAAAGCTCTAACCCATCAATTCCTGGCATACACACATCCACTAACAACATCGCGATCGGTTGATGGTACATCAAAGACAAAGCATCCTGTGCACTATCTGCGACTAAGACGTTGTATTCGTTCGCCAGCGCCTCTTTAAGGATTTCTTGCATAATTGGATTGTCATCAACGGCAAGAATCGTCGGTTGCTGACTGTTTAATGGCATACTGCTCCATCTTTTACAGAATCCCCAGCTTTAAAAACCAAAAGGTGCTAGACTTCCACCTTTACGGTTGTGGTACTGCGTCGGATTTGATTGATGAGTGTCTGGATTCTCGAAAAGCGCAGCGGGGCGTGATTAGCGTACAGTGAAGTTAATTTAGCTTGACTATCTTAACTAAGATTTGAGGATTTTACTCCATCCATAATTTCTACCTAACTTAGTATCCTTAGTTGATCTACCTAGACGTTAACTACCTATTATCAAGTTGAAAGTCGTTTGCCCTATCCTTTTACCTTTTGTTTGTAATATATACTGAATCCACACTGCCTTTATCAAGAGAATATCCCAGAGTTGAGGTAGAACACATCTGTTAACTTACGCTCTGTCCTCAAGCACTAGGATTACGACTAGTAGCTAATATTTTAGTCTCACTAGATGGAAATGGGACTGATTAATGGTAAAGGGAAAATTTTAAGAAAAGTATAGTTTTTTTACGAATATATGCGTTTAACGAAGATACTAAAAGGAGTCCTAAAATTAGTTAATATTGTGGTAGGTCATTGATTTCAATCAGGCTAGAGCTTTCGCGAGAACTCACAATAGGAGAAATTTTAGTCAGTAATCTCCAGTCCAAAGGTGAGGATAAACCGATGGGGATCGCGTGCAAATCAGCAACTTTCTCCGAGTGGATCAAAATTTCCTAGCAACTCTCAGAATATCTAACAGCTACTGACAAAAGAGGAATATCCGCTGTCTAAGGATAGCGGCAAGGTAGCTCTCACTTAACCATTAGACCTACAAACGCACTAAGAATCAACTTCGGCGATGAGAGGAATGCTAAGCAATGAATACGCTCTTATTTGGTAACGGAGTAATCAGTGTTGATGATATGTATCCGTATCAAAGTATAGACTTGGCTCCCGAATCTGCCTTTGATGATTTGACTCGTCTGGCAGCTTGCATTTGCCAGACACCGATCGCTTTGCTATGCCTGGTAGATGCTAGAGGAAGTTGGGTCAAGGCGCAAGTTGGGATAGACTCTAGCTCAATCCCATCTTATTTAGCGCTGTGTTGCGGAACAATTATACAACCGGAACAGAAAAATTCTCTTGTACTTGTTGAGGATGCCTTAGCTGATCCACAGTTTGCTGCCTATAAACTAGTGACATCCCAAAAAGTCAGGTTTTACGTCGGTGTTCCATTAGTTACGCGTCAAGGATTGGTATTGGGTACCTTATCCGTGATTGATGGTGTACCGCGATCGCTGACGTTGGAACAACAAGAGGCGCTAATCGGATTAAGCCAACAAGCGATCGCACAGTTGGAGTTGCGCCAACACTTTACTCAAATAGCAGCAACAGTGAGCAAGTGTCAACCCAGCAAGCCAGCCGCGCAAGCCTTACAGCAAGAACTACATTCCATTAATCAGGCGTTAGATCGAACGGCGATTGTGTCAATTACTGACCCTCGCGGCAAAATTAAATATGTTAACAATAAATTCTGCGAAATCTTCCAATATTCTAGAAAAGAGCTGCTGGGACAAGACCACCGCATCATTAATTCTGGTTACCACTCCTCGGACTTTTTCAAGCAAATGTGGGCAACCCTTCGTCAGGGCAACGTTTGGAAAGGCGAAATTAGAAACCAGGCGAAAGATGGCAGTTATTACTGGGTAGATACTGCGATCGTACCCATCTTGAACACAAGAGGGAAACCTCAAGAATACGTGTCGATTCGTTACGACATCACAGAACGCAAACAGTTTCAGGGCAAGCGTCTTAGTCAAACCAATTACTTAACGGATCGCTTTTTTACCCTTTCACCTGATCTGATGTGTATCATCAGTTCCGATGGCTATTTCAAGCAAGTGAACCCGGCATTTGAAAAAAGCTTACTCTACACTACAGAGGAACTTTGCGCCAAATCCTTCCTTACTTTTGTTCATCCTGAAGATCAAGCGATAACCCAGGCAGAATGGCAAAAGCTGACTCACGGCACTGCAAGCCTTCACCTTGAAAATCACTATCGCTGTCGGGATGGTTCCTACCAGTTTCTAGAATGGGACTTTTTTAGCGTTGTCGAGGAAGATATAGTCTATGGGATTGCTCGTGAGGTTAGGAAGAACAAGCCACGAAAAGCCACCTTACTGGAGCGAGAACACTTTTCAACCCTAGAAGCTGACGTAGGTGCCGCCTTAGGACAGAGCGCTACATTACATGAAAGCTTGCAACGCTGTACTGAGGCTATGGTACAGCATCTTGACGCTATTGGAGCCGGAATTTGGACGGTTGACCCAGCTAAGGTTAGAGCCGTTGACTTGTTGCCTTTAGATTGGCAAGCGTCAGCAGGAGAACTCTTCCCCTGTGACACCTTCCCCCCTTACAGTCCCCCGAACCACTCCCTCATTGATGCAGTTGCTCAAACTCAGCAATTCCTAAGCACTCAGTTGTTTCCTCAAAACAACCGAACAAGTACCACTCCCACCTACTTGATTGGCTACCCATTAATGGTCGAGTCGCGCTTGGTGGGAGTGATGGCACTGCACAGCAGCCAACCCTTCTCTCAAGTTGTTCACAATGTCTTGGGGTGGGTGGCGAATGCGATCGCTATGGCTATGGATCGTGCTTGGGCGCGGGATGAACTGCTCAATCGTCGAGAAGCATTACTGTTCCGGTTAGTTAATCAAATTCACAATTCCCTCGACTTAGATACGATTTTAAATACCGCTGTTACTGAAATTCGTAGTTTACTGCAAGTTGACTGTTGTCACTTTTTGTGGTGCTTTTTACAATCCAATCGACCGACCTTGAGCGTGACTCATGAAGCGTGTAGCCCGAATTTACCAGGGCTTTTAGGAGATTGCCTGCCTCGCCACCTAGAGCCTCTAGCCGAAACCATTCTCAAGTCCAAGACGTTACAAATTGATGATGTAGCACTGGCAGCAGGCTTAGATCCGCAGATGCGATCGCTCCTCATCGATTGGGGCATGACCTCAGGATTGGTGCTACCCCTCAAAACCCACACAGGTCAACTTGGAGCCATTGTTTGTTGTAACTACAACGGTTCTCGCCACTGGAGCGAACACGAAGTTGAACTGCTGCAAGCGGTAGTAGACCAAGTTGCGATCGCTATTGAGCAGGCTGAATTATTGGCTAACACTCGCGCTGCCGCCCTTGCCGCTCAAACCCAAGCGCATCAGCTTGAACTCACCTTACAAGACTTGCACCAGACTGAAGCATGGTTGATTCAGACAGAAAAAATGTCCGGACTCGGTCAAATGGTCGCTGGTGTAGCCCATGAAATCAATAATCCTGTCACTTTTATCACGGGTAACCTGTGCCATGCGACTAACTACATCACAGACTTAATCGGTCTAATTAACCACTATCAACAGTATTACCCCAATCCCGTTCCAGAAATTCAAGAACTCATTGAAGAAATTGACCTAGAATTCCTCATTGATGACTTACCGAAAATTCTATCTTCCATGAAAATGGGGGCTGACCGTATCCATGAAA
Source organism: Cyanobacteriota bacterium (assembly GCA_040756535.1). Taxonomy (GTDB): domain Bacteria; phylum Cyanobacteriota; class Cyanobacteriia; order Cyanobacteriales; family Coleofasciculaceae; genus JBFLZA01. Next base: position 815 of record JBFLZA010000046.1, on the reverse strand, counting down.
TCGTCCTTTCCTTGCGGAACTTCTCCAGAGTGGATGATGCCCAAAAGAAGTCGGTCAATATTCATGAGGGGATTGACAGTACTTTGCTAATTCTCCATAACCGTTTGAAGCCCAGAGGTCACCACCCCGGCATCAGAGTTATCAAAGAGTACAGTGATTTACCACCTGTAGAATGCTACGCCGGTCAGCTCAATCAAGTCTTTATGAATATTATCAGTAATGCGATTGATGCTTTAGAGAGTTGGAATGTAGAAGAGGCAGAGCAAGGAAGTAAGGAAGAATTAGCCTTATCATCGGAGCATCCTCTTCCCCCTAAACCGACTATTTGGATTCGCACGGAGATTGCAGGGGAAAATCAAGTGATGATTCAGATTCGCGACAACGGCTCAGGAATAGCATCAAACATCTCAAACCATCTTTTTGATCCCTTCTTTACTACTAAACCCGTGGGTAAGGGAACGGGTTTAGGGCTATCGATTAGCCGTCAAATTGTGGTGGAAAAACATGGGGGCAGCATTGAGTGTACCTCTGAATCAGGACAGGGTGCTCAATTCCGGATTCTCATTCCCATTTCATCCTCAGTGAGGAGACTGGGGACTGGGAAGAAGAGTTGAAGGTTGAAAGTTGCTCAGTTCATACCGTTTTGCTTTATTCCTAAGGGCAGTGGAATTTACCAAACGGCCAACTGGCGAGGGTTCTAAAATCCTTGCATCCAAAATCCTTGCATCTAAAATTCAAAAGGGTATCAGCTCTGAAACCTTCTCGCCTGACACTACCCGCTACGTGAAAAGCGATACTCTCCAGCAACCGTTCCA
>JBFLZA010000045.1:7831-22810 GCA_040756535.1 Cyanobacteriota bacterium | reverse complement strand
TGGTATGAGCTCTTGACCTTTCTCCGACGAGTGTTTGAAACTTATCAAGTGCTTGGTTGCGATGTTATGGAACTAGCACCCGTTGTCGATTCTGTTGTATCTCAATTTACGGCAGCCAAACTGGTTTACAAGCTAATTGGGTATCAAGCGACAACACAAGGCTGGGTTCAGGCCCAGGAGTAAAAGTTCGGCACCATTCAAGAAATCCGTTATAGCATCGGAGGGGATTGGGGAAAGGAAAAATAGTCGTTCATTCTCATGCAAGCCATATGAGTCTCATGGAAAAAACTGGTACTCCTGTTGGCAGTTATGCTCCGGATTTTGAACTGCCGGGAATTGACGATCAAGTTCACCACCTCTCCCGTTACTTGGAACAGTGGAGGGGTGTGGGGGTAGTTTTTATGTGTAATCACTGTCCCAACGTCAACTCCTATTTGGACAAGCTCAAGCAGATTCAAGCCCAGTTTGAGCCGCAAGGCTTTACATTAGTGGGTATTAACGCTAGCGATCCGGAGCACGACTCTCAAGAAAGCTTTAAGAAGATGAAGCAATTAGCCCAGGAATGGCAACTGAACTTTCCATACCTTTGGGATTCTACTCAAGACGTGGCTCATAGCTTTGGTGCACAAAAGACACCAGAGGTGTTTGTCGTTGATAAGGAGGGAGTTATCCGCTATAGCGGTCTGATTGACAATCATCTCCAAGGTTTAAAAGCCGAGTCGGTGCCTTATCTGCAAAATGCGATCGCTGCTTTACTCTGTGGGCAAGAGATTTACCCCAAATCAACCCAGACAATGGGTACCCCTCTAAAGTGGCGGCCCCCGTCAACCTAGAGACATAAAAACCTCTGGGCTGTTATCGTATGGTGGAGGAAATCTAACAAAAAAGAGTCGTAGCATGGGGATAAAATACCGACGGGTTTTACTAAAAATAAGCGGTGAAGCCTTAATGGGCAACCTGGGCTACGGGATTGATCCCAGCGTGGTTCAAGAAATCGCGGCTGAAGTTGCCCAAGTGGTAGGCGAAGGCGTTCAAATGGCAATTGTGGTGGGTGGCGGCAATATATTTCGCGGCCTCAAAGCTGCGGCAGCAGGAATGGATCGGGCCACGGCTGACTACATTGGCATGATTGCCACAGTAATGAATGCCATGACTTTACAAGATGCTCTAGAGCAAAATGGCATACCCACGCGAGTGCAAACGGCAATCGCCATGCAAGAAGTGGCTGAACCCTATATCCGTCGCCGTGCCATTCGCCATCTTGAGAAAGGACGAGTTGTGATTTTTGGAGCCGGTTCGGGTAATCCTTTCTTTACGACCGACACAACGGCTGCCCTAAGAGCGGCAGAAATCGATGCGGAAGTCATTTTTAAAGCCACTAAGGTAGATGGAATTTATGATAGTGATCCTCATCTAAATCCCAATGCCCGTCGCTTTCAAACCCTCACCTACAGTTACGTCCTTACTCACGATCTGAGGGTGATGGATAGTACTGCGATCGCATTATGTAAAGAGAATAGTATCCCGATTATGGTATTTGATCTTACGGTGCGGGGTAATGTTCACCGCGCTGTTATGGGAGAACCTGTCGGAACAATTGTGGGAGGTTTTTGTGAAGTTAGCTGATGTCGAAAGTCATATGCAGAAAGCGGTTGAGGCGACTCAACGCAATTTCAACACCATTCGCACGGGTCGTGCCAATACCAGCCTACTTGATCGGATAACGGTGGAGTATTACGGGACTCCAACGCCCCTCAAGTCTTTGGCCAACATCAATACGCCAGATGCGAGTACGATTACGATCCAACCCTATGACAAGGGTTCTTTAACTGCGATTGAGAAAGCCATTCAGTTGTCAGATATTGGCTTGACTCCAAATAACGACGGTCAAGTTGTGCGGTTGAATATTCCACCGTTAACGGAAGAGCGCCGCAAGGAGTTCGTGAAGATGGCAGGAAAGTTAGCGGAAGAAGGTAAAGTTTCGATTCGCAACATCCGTCGTGATGCCGTTGACTCGGTTCGCAAACAGGAAAAAAATAGCGAGATATCTAAGGATGAATCACTAGATATTCAAGACAAAATTCAACAAATGACAGATAAGTACACGACCAAGATTGACGAATTGCTAGCTGAAAAAGAAAAAGATATTACCACTGTTTAACGCCAACAGCTTAACAAAACCCAAAAGAGTGAGTTTGTAAACTCCTCACTCCCCAAAAAGTCGTTTGTTCAGTAAGGATTTGCTGATTATGAGCAAAGTCTTCTTAACCTCTACGATCCACGGGGGAGTTTTATTGTGTTTGCTATCAAAAACTCTAATTTTGGGTCTTGATTTCTGTACAATCAAAGACGGAAAACTCTTGTTTTAGAGATTGTAAAGCTTTCATGAACTATCCTAGCAAGGTCTACCGTAACACTATTTTCCTTGTCAATAATGAATTTAGATTGCACATTTTTAGTTTAGGTCACTGATCAATCTTGAAAAAAATCCCGAAATCATTCCTCCCCCCCCGAAAAATAGGTAGGAAGTAAGGCTTGGAGTTAAGACTCATAGAAACATCACTGCTACCCAGGGTACGCCAGTCTTCTAGTAGCAACGATGTTCAAACTACTCCTAGTAGTAAGATAGGGGTTTTTAACGATCTGGGCGGTTACTGAAAATATCATTACCCAAATTTGCCAGTACCCAGCAATTAAACGCTTTGACATTTAAGGAGAATTGGAATGGGACTTACCGAAGGTTTGAATGACCCGAATAAAAGGGCGAGCTTAGTGGCTGACTGCGTAACGTTGATAGACGAGCAGGTCGCTGCCAAGGGCGGAATGGGTGGATTAGCTTGGAAAGCCGCCTACGGTACTGTAAAAGGAGTCAATCCTAGTTATATTGCCGGAGCCATTGACCGGATTCTGCCGGAAATTTTGGCGGCAGTCGAACCCATGTGGAATGAAGGCGTACAGACAGGTGACCCGGTCGGATACCTTAGTCAGAATAGCTCTCGTGCAGCAGACGCAGTCCTCAGCGTTACCGACGCCAGGATTGAGAAAAGCAATAACGGGGTTGTGCGAGGCGCGTATAACAAACTCCGCAACTCTGCTAAGGGTGAAGTAGAGACAGCGATACCGGCCTTAGCCAAGATACTTGATAAGTACACCAAGAGTTAATGGCACTTTTGAAAGAAGCGCAAGCGCTTGGACTACCTGAGGGTTGAGTTAACCTACTATTAGAGGTAGGGTGGGCATTGCCCACCTTACTGTTTCAAAGACCCTCGTGGATTTTTTATATGGAAAATTTTGATTGGATGAATGGGGTTGCCGGAGGGCTTGCGATCGCAATTTTCATTGGCGGTTTGCTAATGATGTTCACAACCGTTTGGACAAGCAAGAAGAAATAACCGCAGTCAGTCTTCTACGCTGGAACTTAGCGGAATTTTAAACTACTGGTAAAAACACTTTTATTCGCGCAAGGGAGTTCGGTTACCAAAATGGTTACCAGCACCAACTTGCTGGTAAGTTAGCTCTACAATCCTAAGTAAGTTAAGACTCCTCATGCCAAATGCCGTGGAACATCCAGTCCCACGGTTTTTTATTGTTTCGGAAGGGAGGGTGTTGTGGTTGCTGCTACGCGTTGAAGTTCGAGTCGATAGCGATAGAGAGCCACAGGTCGCTCTACAGCTTTAAAATAACTAGCATCTTGGGGTGAAAGGTAAACAGCAGTCACTTGGTCACCTGCGATCGCTAAATTGGGCGATCGCTTAAGCTGATAAGCGGTTGTCGTTTCTACCTGGTTAAAAAAAGGCTGAGGGATGCCCCGAAAGACTTGGTTAGAAATCTCTGTGGCAATAAAGCGATCGGGTTCAGGCATCTCAGAATCTCGACCTGTAACAATGGAAACCAGTTGACGGTCTGTGCGTAAAACAGTAATTTGGCGATTTGGGGAATTGGGATCGACTTTAACCGATTGAACGGTTGCATCGCCTAAATAAGCCTTAGCAATATTCAACCCATTAAACGCTCTGTCTGCCACCACTGGAGGAGTTTTATCCAGGCGAGGCAACAGGAATCTCTGGGAATTTTGAATTTTCAGGGGAAGAAAGCGATCGCTAATCGCAGATAGCCCAGATTTGACAGCTTGAAATCGCACCAGAAAACTCACAGGCTGATTGAGATAGCGACGATTGCTTTCAAACCCTGGCGTTACCACTTCTGGAGCAAGGGGGGCAACCTGATCGACTAACGTGCTCGTAACCTTCCAGGTACCCTCCATCCAAGCAGGATAAACCAAGTCTCCCTCTGCTGAGTTAACAGGGGGCTTTCCCTCCCAAGAGGGAAACTCGGCCAATCGGTCAGCCAATGGCCCTGCCTGTACCTCACCACTCCAAAACAGCAGAACCAGAACCAGGCATAATCCTAAAATTCTTCTCACAACTACCCCAATTGATTCACTGCTCAATTTGAGCCACATCGCTTGATCACGACAGCGTCAAATTTGCTCTACTGGTGCAGGTTCCCAAACTTCTCCATAGTTTTCCCGGAGTGCTTGCCATGCTTCTACCTGCCCCGATTCGTATTCTCCTGGTTTGCCCCATTGAAGGAAGGCACTCAATGCGGGTTCCTCTTTCTCATCGAGAAAGCGAATCGCATAGGTGGTAAAATTGCCCCGTTTTGATTGACCCTCTTCAAATTTCACCTTTTTAATCGCATCCATATTCAGGTGAAATTCCAAGGTGTCTTTGTGCATATTGGCGTATTTTCCCTTGGGCAACTCCGCATAAAACACTTTTTCTATAGTTGTCCTAGCTTCTAGAACCGCTGCACTGCTGGTGACAATGAGACGCAGTGTTCCGAGATTTTCGCAAGCTTCCAAAAATTCTTTCAGGGTAGCAGCCATAAGCAATTCAGACTTTACGCATTCCAAATGAACAAACCTAATAGTAGCAAGGCTTGCTCTGAGAGTTGATTGATCCGGTGAATCTTAATTTTGTCAGGTGCGTTAACGCAATGTAACGCACCTTGCTTTTAGCGATTTCTACTGTTCGTATTGCTCGTAAGCAGCAACAATTCGCTGCACGAGAGGATTGCGAACGACATCCTTGGTTGTGAGTTCGCAGAAAGCAATGCCGTCAATGGAACGTAAGATTTTTTGAGCCACTGCCAATCCTGACTGCTGGTTCGGCGGTAAATCAGTCTGAGTGATATCGCCTGTCACCACCATGCGAGAGCGGGAACCAAGGCGTGTCAGTACCATTTTCATCTGAGCTGGTGTTGTGTTTTGCGCTTCATCGACAATCACAAAAGCATTGCTCAGGGTACGACCTCGCATATAAGCTAAAGGCGCGACTTCAATAACTCCCCGTTCCATCAAACTAGGGATTTTCTCTGGATCGATCAGTTCATGCAGCGCGTCATAGAGGGGGCGCAGGTAAGGATTGATTTTCTGCTGTAAGTCTCCTGGTAGAAAGCCCAAGCGTTCACCCGCCTCTACAGCAGGTCGCGTCAGGATTAAGCGTTCGTACTGGTTGGCGAGTAGGGCTTGAGCTGCGAGAACGACTGCCAGGAAGGTTTTACCCGTTCCTGCCGGTCCAATACAGAAAGTCATGTCATGGGTTTGTACGGCTTTGATATACTGCCGCTGCCGCAAGGTTTTGGCGCGAATGGTTTCACCCCGACGAGTACGGGCGAGAATATCTTGCTGTAAATCCCGGAGTTCGTCTGTGCGGTGCGTATCTAAGGCATGGATGGCGCTTTGGATATCGGCGACAGTGACGGTTTGACCCTCATTCCAGTACGTTTTTAGCAATTCCACTAAGGATGAAGCCCGTTCAACTTGTTTTTGGGTACCGGAAATGAGCAGTTCTTGGCCTCGCAGCACTAAATTCGCCCCCGTTTGACGAGCAAGGATTTTAATATTTTCCTCTCGCTCGCCAGAGAGTGCGATCGCGCTTTCATTATTGGGCAACTGAATCAGATTTGATGCTTCACTCATGCCATCTGCGGCGGTGGTGGTAAGTAGTAGTAATTGATCAGTGAAAAAAAAGAGACGCCTGACTCTATGCAAGTAATCTTGCAACTCAGGCGTCACCGTCATGGGTTCTCAGAAATCACGACCGAGGGAGGTATCAAAGTGCCTCTATACTCCGTTAAAGCGGAAGTAGTTAATTGCTCTAAGCCAATTTCTGCTTATACCACATTATGAGTGGGTTGCTTCGCGACTAAGAGCGGAATTTGGGAACTGATCTAGGGCTAGATAACCGACGGGATGAGCCTTTGCTCGGACCCGGTTTACCACCGGATGCACTCTCTCGCCGAGACCCCTCATTTGGATCTTCGTAGATATCCAGATGAACAAATTGACCGGCGGTCTGAGCTATTGCTTTGATTACCGTCCGAATTGCCTGAATGTTACGACCTCCCCGACCATACACTCGCCCCTTATCCGCCCCTTCAAACGCTAGTCGAATCCAGACCCGTTCATTGGCATTTGACTTCTCGCAGTCTATCTTCAGCGCCGTCGGTGACTCTAAAAATGGCTCTAGCAAAAATCTGATGAGGCCGATATAATCCGGACTGGAATCTTGCTTAGAGAAAGACGAGGTCTTAAGCACGGGCTTGTTCGAGGACATTGGCTTTCCGCAAAATGCTACGCACTGTTTCAGTGGGTTGAGCGCCATTTTGAAGCCACTTGACAATTTCTGGCACTTTCAAGCGGGTTTCATCCGTTCTGGGATTGTAGAAGCCCAGTTCTTCTAAGGGGCGTCCATCGCGACGGGAAGTACTCTGAACCGCAACAATTCGATAGCTGACTTCTCGTTTCTTGCCGTATCGTTTTAATCTCAGTTTGACCATATTTACACATTATTCACCTGTTTGATTTTAAGCGATCTCAGGAGAGAAGGTTGAACGAAAGCATACGCGATAACCTGTCAACCTGTAATTTGCTCGCCTTGCTCGCCTTGCCCACCTTCATAGCTGACCAAATCCCTTCTTCTTCTTCTCCTTCTTCTTTTTCTTTTGAGAAGCCCCTGCCGAATAGCCGCGCCAACCGGGTTGGGAAGGAGCATTGCCGCCCATCCCACCAAACATACCCCCCATGCCTGCCATTCCTGGCATCCCACCTGAACTCATTTGCTGCATGAGATTTCGCATTTTGGTAAACTCACTCACCAAATTGCTGACATCTCTCTCGTTATAGCCAGAACCCTTGGCAATTCGGCGTCGGCGCGATGGAGAACTTGCTAGCAAATCGGGGTTGCGGCGCTCCTCAGAGGTCATGGAATTAATCATCGCCTCGGATTGCTTTAGCTTGGCTTCCCCCATTTGTAGCTGATCCGAACTCAGCTTGCCCATCCCCGGAATCATCTTCATGAGACCACCGAGGGAGCCCATATTCTTCAACAACCGCATCTGCTTCAAGAAATCGCTGAAGTCAAACTTGGCTGTCAGCATTTTCTCCTGCATCTTCTCGGCATCTGCCAGGTCAATTTCCTCCTGGGCTTTCTCTACCAAGGTGAGGACATCTCCCATACCTAGAATACGGGATGCCATGCGATCGGGGTAAAACGGTTGCAGTGCTTCTACTTTTTCCCCAACCCCCACAAATTTAATCGGTTGCCCGGAAACCCGCCGTACTGACAGTGCCGCACCACCGCGAGTGTCTCCATCTAACTTGGTGAGGATTGCCCCAGTAATTCCAATTTGTTCATGGAAGGTACGAGTGAGGTTGGCTGCTTCCTGACCCGTCATCGCGTCCACAACGAGGAGGGTTTCGTGAGGTTGGACGGTTTTTTTAATCTGGGCGAGTTCCGCCATCATATCTTGGTCGATTTGCAGGCGTCCCGCTGTGTCGATAATTACGGTATCGACACCCATTTCCCTTGCTCGTGCCACGCCTTGACGGGCAATCTCTACAGGGTTGACATCCGTACCCAGTTCAAACACGGGGACATCAATTTGTTGACCTAAAGTTATTAACTGGTCAATAGCGGCTGGTCGATATACGTCTGTAGCCACTAACAGGCAGGTGCGATTTTGCTTACGCAGATGTAGAGCAAGTTTTGCGGTAGCGGTGGTTTTACCTGTACCCTGTAACCCCGCCATCAGTACAGTGGTTGGTGCAGTATCGGCTTGAGCTAGGGGAACGTTCGTTTCCCCCATCACCTTCACCAGTTCCTCGTAAACCAGTTTGATAAACTGCTGGTCAGGTCGGACACCAGAGATGACCTCAGCCCCCTGGGCATTGACTGCTACGTCGTCAACAAAATCTTTAACAACTTGGAGATTAACATCTGCTGCTAGTAGCGCCCGACGCACTTCTTTCAAGGCGTCTTGAATATTAGACTGAGAAATTTTGTCCTGGCCTCGCAGTTTCTTCCAGGCTTCTTCTAAGCGTTCAGCTAGGGCATCAAACATATGTCAATTCTTTGTAAAAGGTTGCCTTTAATTAAGGGTAGTCTTGTTGGCAACCTTTTGACAGCTTTGTCGGTCAGGCCCTTCGGGCAAGGGAAAGGGGAAAGGGAAAAGGGAAAAAAGAACCACCACCATCAACAATTGACGAGCGAGGATGAACCCTATTCAGTATTAAGTTGGGGAGGACTCACCTCTTCGCCTTCGGTCATCCCTGAATTGCTGTACTGGCATTAATAACCTGAGTTTGACGTAACCGCCAACGGGCACACTTTTTACCCCTGGACTCCAACCGGATCAGGAATTCGCTCCAAAATGCCAGAACCAAACACTTGATTGAGTTCCAAGTCATCTAAGTGTACGTAGCCGATGTGGCAATGGCACGTTTCATTTGTACAGAGCCTCTCGAAGAGTGCCGCTTCAAAGTTAGGCTCGTAAATATTGGCGATCGCATCTTTAATAAAGTGACATCGGCGTACTGTACCATTCCCGTCTACCGAGATGACTGACTCTCCCGCCCGACAGCTTTTTCCATAACTTGGGTAATAGTGGGTATTTAGGTGAAATAGTGGATCGATGGATTCAAAGAACTTTCGATCTGTTTCGGACAACTGGGGCAGTTCGCGCTTGACAGCATTAATCCACAGGTAAATGTGGGGTGGCAGCTCTCTTCGCAAAGCAGCGATCGCATCCTTAAACTGAGGAAAACCAACCACCCCTGCACTAAACCGCACCCCCCGTCGATCTAACTCCAGGCATTTAGTAACAAACTGTTCGATGGATACCCATTCCGGATGGAATGTTGCCCACAGAGCTAACCGTTGTTTGTGGCACTCTTCAACCCACTCTAATTTACAAGATAAATTGGTTTGAATTGCTGCCTTATCAACATTAGATAAGTTTGTCAGCTTCGCTAATGCCTGCTGATACCAGGGATGAATTAACGCTTCTCCCCAAGGCGTAAATAGGATAGAAATTCGGTGTTGAGGATGTTCGGCTACCCAATTTGTAAAGCGTTCTAGAGCTTTTCGGTCTTCGGCTAATTCTGCGGCTGATTGCGATCGCTTAGCAAAGGGGCAGTATTCACACCCGTAGTTACAACTGATGAGGGAGCCACGATACAGGATTTTTAGGTTCATAAGATAGTTTTTAATTATTCATAAAATCCTGAGTCATACTTATGGCAAGGGAAGCCAGTCATCTAACCCAATTTTACTTCCACTATCCAACCAGTACTCGTACCAACTCAAGAAGTCGCGTCTAGGCACGCAGGGTTGTGTAATAGACTCTGCTCGGTTCCATATATACCCACGTTCATTTCCAGTTATGACTAGAATCCAATCTTCGCCACACCCTTCTGTACCGAGGTATAAGTGCCCTTGTTCATAAATCGCTTGCTCTTTAGCATCAAAAGCTTCTACTAGAGCGGCTTGTTTACTCTCGTCCTCAAGGCTAAGTTGTTCGTCCTCACATTTCTCCCATTCCTCATCCCGATCCCAGATGTCCATTAAAGGAAATGCCAGATCGGGTCTAAACCTCATTCGAGTATCTGGCGGCATTTCCAATCCACGCTGCTTGCTGACCGTATCAGCCAGCGATACAAGTCCATAATATGGAGGGCCACTACCGCCGTTCCCGATCTCAAGCAGAAACCGACGATAGGATTCAGGAAGACAGATATTATATTGAGCCTCAAAATTCTCAATTTCACACTGAGATGAGCTAGCATTCAGGTGAATATTGCATTCAATAATCTTGTGCTTGATGCGTTCGATACGTTGTGAAATATCATCAATATTTTCAAGCATTGGAATCTAAGACCTTGAGTAGGGCAATCAAAAGGGACAGTCTGGACTAAGGAAGTACCAAGCGAAAAAATGGAGTCCTGCAAGGATGAACCGGAGGGAATGTCAAGTTGCTTCGCTCCAATTCAAAATTAAGACAATCAGTGGCGGGTTTAAGCCCCCAGTGATATCGATTCCGTTTGAATACTCATCGTTAGGACAGACGCGGGGACGCTCCGGACACGGGGACACGGGGACGCGGGACGCAAAGAGAGTTTTTATGATGACTATCTAAACGGATTTGATATGATTGAAGACCACTGATTTTAATTGAGTGGGAGCCTGTCTCAGAATTAATTAATTCAAAATAATTCATCTTCATTTTGAACTTTGAATTTTGAATTTTGAATTTAAAAAAGGTCAAGTTAACTCGTAAGTCTGCATCAAGCGACAGACTCGATCAGAAAACAGCCAAGAGCCGATTGTGTCAGAGCGTTCAATACCTGCATCGGTTAGGCGCAAAGCCTCTTGTTGAAATTTAGCGAGGCCTAGAGGCATCAATTGAGAAAGTTCTGGTAAATCAGCGAAGGCTTCCGTACCAAAGTGAGTGCGGTAAGCTGCGAGATTCAACCCTTCATCAGACAGTAAAGACAACAAGATGTAGCGGCGACAGCGTTCTTCGGCATCGAGTTTAAAGCCGTAATTGGCAGAGTCGAAGGCTGCATCGGGAGTATTAATATACGCTTCCAAAATATGACGAACTTCTTTGTCACTGACAGCGTAGTTGCAGGAGTAGTGTAGCGAATTAGTATAAGACCGGGCACCGCAACCTAATCCCACCATACCATCTGCCTGACAGCAGTAAACGGGGCCGTTGAGTTCTGGTGCATGACTAGTGCGGAACATCCGCATGGAAACTTGGGTGTATCCTTCTGATAGAAGAAGCGATCGCCCTTCTCGGTAGCAGGCAAGGCGACTATCATCCCATTCTCGGTCAGTTTTCCCCAAACCCGTGAGGGGTCGCACATACAGGGGATACAGGTAAATTTCTTCGGGTTGAAAGCGCAAGGCAGTACGAATCGATTGCAGCCACGTATCTACAGTTTGCCCTGGTAGTCCATACATCAAATCAATGTTAATCGTGGGAAATCCTGCCTCTCGCATTAGGGTAAGGGCAGTTTCTACTTGAGAGGCTTTTTGCCTGCGGTTGATGGCGAGAACTTCGGTATCGATGAAGCTTTGGACGCCGATGCTGGCGCGAGTGACACCGCGATCGCACAGTAGTTTCATCTTACTGGCATCCACTGTTTCTGGGGACATTTCCACGGAAATGGGAATTTCCTGCAAGCGTGCCCCCATTGTGTTTTCAGCAATATCCAGAATGGCTTCTAGCCCATGCAGGGGAAGTTGAGTTGGTGTACCACCACCGATCGCAAATCGAGCAAAGCTTGCTTCTCCAAGTGCCGCTTTCACACGCTGCGCCTGTCTGCGGACAGCATTGATATACTGGCTCATGAAATCGCTGTCTGTCTTTACAGTAGTGAACAGGTTGCAGAACCCACAGCGCATTTCACAAAAGGGAATGTGAATATATAGAAATAACGATTGGCGGTTTTCTTCACACCAAAGCGTTTCTAGAGGAATGGAAGGCTCAAGCGATCGATAGGCGGTTTTATGGGGATACGAGTAGACGTATGCCTGATAAGGAGAGGCTTGCAGCATTTCCTGGAGCGAAGGGCGATGGCTTTTAGTTTGGGGCAGCATAGACTTCAATTGAGGTAGTTTGGGCTGAACCGTTAGGGAAGGATAGGAGCATCACGTTCAATCCCACCAATAGGAAATAACGACGGCATCGCAATCGTGCCGAACGTCTTTGCCCCATAGCGCCCCTTCCAAGCGCGTCCTCAGTCGGCGTTTGAGCCGCCAACCATAATCCTCATTCGTGCCATCACTTACCTCTACTGAGTCAGCTCGCCACTTTTTGCCCAAGTCCACAAGCTGAGATACCGTTGTATCTTGGTTTTCTGCAAGGACGTATAGTGTATCCGCAGGATAGGCAACGAAATGGATGATGCTGGTTTCAGGCATAGGACGATAGTTAGCCATTGCCAGGAGCGTATCGAGTACACCGCCAAAGCTCAAACCGTCTTCATCGGGTGCAAAAATGGGTTTTGTGAACAGAAAGCTTGCCCATAATTCGGGGTGGTGGGAAAGATCGGTAATCACTTCCTCGCCATCAAACTCATTAAACCGACGCTGCCAAACCAATGCAGCAAAGAGTTCTTGAGGAGAATAAGATTGGGCGATGGATTGGATTTTGGCTAAGTCAAGCATCGCTATTCCTCATACCATTTTGGATTTTGGATTTTGGATTTTAAAACCCTTGCCACCAGGTCTTCCGTTAACTTAATGGCAAAATAAATTCAGCATAGGGCACTGTCCATACAACAGGATGACTGATGCGATGTCCGATGTAGTTATCCTCTCCGTAAGCCGTGCCATGATCAGAGCAGAGAATGCAGAAGGTTGGTGCCCGTTGTTGTAAGGCTTCCCAAAGTTTGGGTAACTGGCGATCGATGTACTCTAAGGCAGCAGCATGAGATTCTATTGTGTCCCCTTTCTCTCTTGTGGCACCGGGTAAATAAAAATAATTGGGTTGATGCAAGGCTGAGATATTGATAAATAAGAATAGACGCTGCTCAACTGGAGTTTTAGCCAAAATCTTGCAAGCGATCGCAATTTGATGTTCGGTAGAGTGAGGTTCAGTCACGCCGAGTTCTCGACTCCAGTAACTCTCAGCAAACATCGAAGGCAAGACGTTGCTTAAGGGATTGGATTTATTGAAGAATCCCACACCACCGATACAAACAGTGTGATAGCCTTTGGCAGCTAGTCCGGCAACAATATTGGAGTCATTCAGAACACAGGTATTGCCAGTGGTTGTAGTGCTGCCTTGAAATTCCAAAGCAAACAACCGAGGGTGGATTCCTGGGGTGATAGGTGTTGGCAAAAACCCAGCAAAGAAAGCTTGATGAGCAGCGTAAGTAAAGTTACCGGGAGAGTGGCGTTCTTCCCATCCTTGTTTTGGCAAAACAGCCTTTAAGTTTGGCGTGCGTTCTTGTTTGAGTAAGTTTATGGCAACGTCATAGCGTAGGGTATCTAGGGTGATGAAGAGAATGTCGTGGCTGCCAACGATTTGGTTCATGTCAATCATGGCTGCATTAAACTGATTTGCATCTAATCTGAAAATAAGGCAGAAGGCAGAGGGCAGAAGGGATAATAATTTTCATCCTTTGTTGTGAGCGACAGCGCATGGAAGTCTAATTTGTATAATCAAATAAGGGCAAGATGCCCATCCCAGAAGAAACAAGCTAAACATCAATTTTTAAGTTAAAGCAAGGGCAGCTTACTTTGGCATCAAAGGTAAAGTTTTATCTTTATTTTGCCTTGTTTAGTTGTATTTTTACCCTCTTTAGTATTGCCTTTACTTCACTAGTGTAAGTATCGAGTCCGTTCCATGTTGTGCCGGGTAATAAATCACCAAACGCATTGATTTCTAGAATGGCGTGTTGTTTGCGATCGGGACGAATCAACAGGTCAATGCCACAATACAAACTATTAGAAAATAAAGCCGCCGCCGCTTCACAAGTTCGCTTCATTTCCTCCCAATCGTCTGGTTTAACTTTGGTGAGGAGTGCATCTAAGTTGGTTCGCTCGTTACCGAGATGTAAGTTAGTCATAGGACTATGTCCCAGTCGCACAACAACGTGCTGCGCTTCTCCATTAATCACAACTACCCGGATATCAAACTGACGGTTCTGAAGTCGGGCTTTTGGTAACCATTCTTCAACTTGGACGCCTTCAGCGCAGAGGATATTAATGATGTCCGCGATCGCATTCCTTTCCGTATACTGCCGAATCTTGCGCGAATTGTACAAAATCGTTTTTCCATTTCGCCGCACTCGTTCTACCGTAGTGATGGCAGACTCGCCTCGTGGGTGAGTATGGTAGGCGACAACACCAGAGGCAGCAGAACCATGAGAGAGTTTGATAAATACGCGATTGCCTCCGGCATCGCCCTTTGGGCGATCGCATTCTCGCTCTTGCATTACCTCACGTAGATGGTCATAGTTGTGGATAACGCCGAGTGATCGCGGTACGGGTATTCCGTGACGATTGAACAGTTCGTGACACAGGGGTTTATCGAACATCACAGCAATTTCTTGAGGATGATTCATTACCCGTTGGAAAGTTAGAAAGTTAGCAGGTTGCAAGTTATTCTCTGCTAAACCTTCAACCTTCAACCTTCCAACCTTCAACTCACTTAAACCTTCAACCTTCAACCTTCCAACCTTCAACTCTTTTTCCCACTGTTGCAGCAGGTGACGCCATCCTAAATACGACTGTCGAGGGTAAAGAATGCGCCCCTTATCAAACTCCAACTTGGCAGCATCGGCAGCACTAATGCGCTGATGATTCCCTGCATCTGACACATCAGCACCCACAGCAATAATTGCTTTTTCAACCTCAAAGTTTTTCTCAGGCGAATCAAACCGAATGATAGTGTTGGGTGCGTCGAACCGTTCCAGGGTATCTCTACCTGCAATTAAGTCTGAGTAATTCACCACCGTTGCTGGTGGCAAACTACAACGCTCAAGCGCTTGCTGCAAGAAACCAACACGCCGATTTTCAGGATTTGCCACAACTACGAAGTTAAGCATTTCCAAGCTCCTGCTTCACTCTGCAACCGAGCAGTAGCGGTCGTTTAAGTAGCTTACGTCACGTTCATCCTTTT
>JBFLZA010000045.1:0-7821 GCA_040756535.1 Cyanobacteriota bacterium | reverse complement strand
ATTACCTGAACCTCTAGCTGACGCAAGCGCTCAATTACCTTATCTGACAGAAAGTTCTCTGATACATTGAGGATGTCGAGAGTATTCACAGCGGAGCAGTCAAGCAACTCTTCAGCTTTGCGATCGCTCAACGTACCCATCGACAAATCTAGCACCTTGATGGAGTCGATCAGAGGCGAGTACGCAATAGCCTCTGCAATCTCGTCAGAAAATTGACTATTCCGTAGCCCCAAATAAATCAGATTGGGAAAGACTTGGTCTTTAATAATAGGAGTCAAATCGTCAATCCAGCAGTCTCCACCATAATTGTGACTGCCAAACCACAGCTCAAGATGCTGTAGCGCAGGTAGGTTGAGAGCGCAAATCTGGGCAACGGTTGTCCGACTTAGCCCCCCAGTCTCAACAATCAGCGCCTCTAAATGCTCGTGTCGCAGGGGACTAAACGCCAGACTCTCACCACCACGGACTTGTAACACTTCCAGCTTGGGGTAGGCTGCCAGAACAGGACTGATATCACTCTGCACAATCCAAGAAATTTCGCATTCATCATAGGGGACATCCCCAACAAAGACCGCCTTAAGATTGGTGAGTTGGTCTCCAGCATTGACTAGAGCATTGACGAGACTGCTTGAACTACACTCATATAAATCATTCCACATTCCGAATACTAAAGCTTCCAGCTCATTGGCTCTGGGGTCTTTTAGGAGCGTCGCAAACTTGTCTGTAATCTCTAGTTCATCTTCATATTCACATCTCAAGGCATAGGCAATGCTGACAGGATTAGTAATACCATCTTCAGGATCGAACTCTTCCACTGGTCGATTAGCAAATCTGGAAACGTAATTGCCTTTGTATCCTGGGTACTTCTCTAAGCGCTCAACAAGGTTCCAGGGTTTGTACTGTTGCAGAGCTTGCTTGACTTGAGGTTCTTTTCTATAGCGCAGTAGTTGATAGGCAGAACGCCGCACCTGCTTTGATTCATCTTTCAAAGCGCTAATGACTAAATCTAAGCCTGCTTTCCTATATTTAAGTGCTTCGGAAAGGGCAGTGATTCGTACTTCTACAACTGCACTCTCCAAGCGACTTTTCACACCTTCGATGCCTCCTAAAATAACCCCTGCTTTGGGAGGTGTGGCTTGCCCACCAAGCACAGCATCATCTTCTCTGGGTTGATTGGGATTGTTGTTCATTTTTCCCTTGGCTCAGCTTGAAACATCCCGATTGGTGATTAGCGATCGCTAATCTTGGCATCACTCAGTAACCGAGCAGTAGCGACGGTATTCTTCCTCTTCTTCTTCGTCTTCTTCCTTCTGTTCATCTGCAATGACTTCGATATTGAGCTGATTGAGCCGTTCAATCATCTCTTCAGATAGATAATTCTCTTTAACATTTAGGGTATTCAACCGACTCACAGCAGGACAGTTCAGCAATGCCTGCGCTCCCTCATCTCCGAGGGTTCCCAACTTAAGGTCTAGTACCTCAATCTGCTCGATAATTGGAGATTGAACTATAGCCTTGGCAATACTGTCTGAATATTCGCTATCGCATAGTCCCAAGTAAGTTAGCTTTGGGAATAGGTTGCCGGAAAGAATGGGTTGTAAATCGTCAACCGAGGAATTTCCCCCGTACTCATCACTGCCAAGCCACAATTCCAAATGCTCTAGTGCAGGCAGATGTCCGGCGCAAATTTGTGCGATTGTATTCGGGCTTAACCCCCCAGTTTCAATAATTAGGGTTTTGAGTTGTTCGTGATGGAGTGATTTGAACGCTAAATCAGTGCCGCCGCGAACCTGCAACACTTCCAGATTGGGATAGGCTGCCAAGAGGGGACTGATATCACTTTGAAGAATCCACGAGATTTCAAACTCGTCGTAGGTGATTTCCCCAACAAACACGGCTTTGAGACTCGTGAGTTGCTCCTGAGCAGCAACGAGAGCGTTGACGGCAATACTGGAACTGTGTTGAGACATCTCTTGGTGCCACGGCCCAATCACTAGCGCTTCGAGCTGATCTACCTCTGGGTCTTGAAGTAGCTGTTCCAGTTGTTTTGTAATATCTGTATCGTATTCGTTCCACTCAACTCTCAAGGCACAGGCTGTGCCAACTGGATCGGTAATACCAACCGCAGGGTCGAAGAGTTCAACCTTCCGGTTCGCGAAGCTAGTAATATGGTCGCCAATGGGCATAAAAACCTCAATTTTCTACAGAGTTGGTATGGGAGGAATAGTACCGCCTGGGTGTCAGCAGAGTTCTATGAGCGATACCCTGGAAGTTGCTCGCACAACTTATAAAGCTAAAGACATCGCCTGAAATTCGCTAGAAAATTACCGTTAAGATTTGCTGGCAGCATGGAGTTGCCAAATGCTAGCGATCGCATTCCTCAAAGGTGAATTTCCAGTTGCTTTAACTTGACCGATATTCTAACTAGTATTTTTGTACTAAATCAACCCCATTTTTGAAAAAAGATGTTCGCTGATTTCCTCCCGCCATCCGTCAATCAGCTCAGAGACTCTACCTGCATTGCTGTCGTCCAGAGCCTCAAGCGTCACAGCATTGCCACACCCGACAGTAAGCCACCTGTTGCCACAAGTTATATCCAACAAGGCACAGGTGGGACACCTATTGTCTTACTTCACGGCTTTGATAGCTCTCTTTTGGAATTCTTTCGTCTAATACCGCTACTTGCCGCTTACAACGAAACATGGGCAGTTGATTTGTTGGGATTCGGCTTTACGGAACGGGTGAGGGGAACTCCGTTTAGTCCAGCAGCAATTAAAGAGCATCTCTACAGCTTTTGGAAAACGCTAATCAATCGACCGATAATTCTAGTAGGTGCTTCAATGGGAGGAGCAGCCGCGATCGACTTTACCCTAACTTACCCGAACTGTGTCAAGCAGCTAGTTCTAATTAATAGTGTTGGCTATTCCGGAAGCTTTCCAATTGGTCAATTTTTGTTTGCTCCCATTGACTTTTTAGCAATGGAATGGTGGCGCTTTTTGAAACTTCAGACATTGGCAAATGCTAAAGCAGATCGGAGTCGAGACGCTGCCTATTTAGATGCTCTACTGTGCGCGACAATGCCTTTAGAACTGCCGGGTTGGTATGAATCAGTTCTGACCTTTACGAAGACGGGTGGTTACAGTTTATCTGAGGAGCAGATTAGCCGAATTAACAAGCCAACGCTGATTTTGTGGGGAGAGTTAGACGGATTTTTGGGTAAGGGTGATGGAGAGAAATTTAATCGTGCGATCGCTAACTCTATTCTGCATAAAATTAAAGGCTGCGGTCATGCCCCTCAATTTGAGCAACCAGAGGTAATTGCAAAGCACATTCTTGCCTTCGGACGTGCCACTAACTAAAGTAATCTTGGAGAAAGAATATTGTTGACTAATGAATGTATTAGAAACAAAGTTGTTGAAGGGGCTGGTTTAGCGATAACTTAGTTATCCGGCCAGAAAAACTCATTCAAAACCCACCCCAGTCAATCCGATGGGTGATATAAGAGAGAACCCACCATTAGCTACTGCGCCAAAGGTGACGTGCAGAGAAAGAGACATCTATAAGACGGTTGCTTCTAGTCAGGAATATTGTCTTCTGGATAGTCTCCTGGGTAGTACCATTGACCATCTTCACCTTCATAGCCAAGATCGTATTCATCTTGATCACTAGGCTCGGTGTAATTTACATGATGATAGAATTGAGAAGTTAATTCTGTTTCTTGTTGCTTGGATTCCTTCTCTTTTCTTTCTCTGATAAAATTTTCATGCCAGAGTAACTTTTTCCCATAACGAAAATATTGAAAAGCTTCTTCATGGATACTTTTAAGAGTTAAATATCCTGTTTGTTTATTTTGCTCAAATCTAGGTTCTATTTTGTTGTATTTCTGTGTTTGCTCTTCAAAAATACGAAGTAAATTTAGTTGTTCAACTAAGGCTCCTGCTAAAACTTCCCCCTCATTTTGTTGAGAGAATTTTTTTAGAGACTCACAGAAATTATTGGCATTAGAATTAAACGTTGAACAAGAGCTAGAGTCACCAATTCTACCTTCAATTAATGCTTGCCTATTAGGATGAAATAATGCATGCTTTAAAGCTACTATGTCAGGTGATAAATACCCATGATATTCAATCAAAACGACATAGTAAGTAAAATACTGTATTTCAAGAGAAGTTGTATATTCTAAATCACTCCATCTTGCTCTTGGATGTAAAACTGGTCTAAAAATGGAGATTATTTCTCTCCATTCAAATCCCTTTATATTCTCTAAATTTTTATTGAGTACCGATTCAGTTAACATATTTTAATTTTTACTTTCAAGCTAGTTTGGAATACAGCGTTTAACAATTAACTGACCTGATCGCTACTATCTATCATTTTATTCATCTCGCTTCTCACATGAACGCCAATATTCAGAGTTTCACTAATTAGTTGACTGTATTCATTCCCTTTGTTTTGAATCTTTTCAACCTGAAAAGCTGTAAAACTAGACTCAAAAACTTCAGGGTTTAAATCAACAATTTTTCGGTTCTCTCTTAAAATTTTTTCAATTTTTAGCGCTCGAATCAAATCTTGTTTCATAATTAACAAGGCTTGTAATAGAGCTTCTCTTTCATCCTTGTTAGAGACTCTTGATTCTACTTCTTCCAATTGATCTTTTACATGAATTGCCTGAATCACTTGATTGTATCTTTCAAAATCCTCAAAAAGAGGTCTGAGATGAATTAAACTTTTTTGTCTTTCTTTGAAGTCTGAAAATGAATTGACCGTAATCCAAATACTTAAAGGAATGCTAAGATAAGCTGAAATTCTTAAAGCCGATGATAGATTTTGTTTTAAGCCTTCAAATAATATTCCCAAGAAGTTACTCATTATCCATACGATAGGGCATAATATTATCGATGAGATAAGCATAAAAACGAAGAAAAACGAAGCAAATTTTAATACTTTGCTTCGTGATGCTTTGAATTGAGATTGCTTTTTTTTTGATTCAATTAATTCATTAATTTCGTCTACAGTCACTCCTGTTATTTCTTGAAAATATTTTTCATTAATTACTAGTTCTTGGAGAACTGGGTTCATTTGATTCACCCCCTATACCATGTATCGATTTGATGTAAAGTATAACAAAAAGGCTAATAAGTGGTCGAAAATAAACTAAAATTTAATTAATATTTTTTACTTTTTTAAAGAATTTTGTATAGCCCTGTAAAGATATCTGTTTTTGTTAGCAAATAAAAGCCAAATAGTATTTTTGTTAGTAAATAAAAGTCGAGCAGTAGAGAATAGAAAGCCGTGGGCGAGACGTTGAGCTGTTTGGTCTTGGCACGGTAAGCTACATTTACTGACGGATACATCCCACACACCACCAAAGTCATCAGCTCAACTCCACTCAAAAACAGTAGCTCTCGGCTGTGCTGGAACTTGGCATGGCTCTCAAAGATCTGATCGAATTACTCTGTACCGAAGATGTGTTCCATGACAGGGCTAGCAGTGCCCACCCTATATGTCTATAGCGATAATAGAGGGATGAAAGCATTAGAGGTCGAAAACCTCAGAAAAACGTTTCGATATAGCGGCAAGCTGGTTGAAGCTGTCCGTTCTGTTTCCCTCAACCTGGCTGAGGGAGAAGTGTTGGCGTTCCTTGGGCCCAACGGCGCAGGCAAGACAACTACGATTAAAATGATTGCGGGGCTAATTCGACCGGATGTAGGTCGAGTGCGAATTGCAGGACTTGACCCCCACCGCAACCCGCAAGCGCTACGGATGCTGGGGGCCGTATTAGAAGGCAATCGCAACCTGTACTGGCGACTGACGCCAGAGGAAAATATTGAATATTTTGGCGTGTTGAAGGGGTTGAGTCGTCGAGAAACGCGGCGGCGCGGTAAGGTGCTTTTAGATCGATTTGACCTGTTATCCAAACGTCAAGCTACCGTTCAAACCCTTTCGCGGGGAATGCAGCAAAAATTAGCGATCGCAGTTGCCTTAGTCCACCAACCCAAGCTGCTACTCTTAGATGAGCCAACCTTGGGGTTAGATGTAGAAGCGACGCAAACTGTCAAGGCATTGGTAAAAGCGATCGCATCCGAAGGTTGCGCCATCCTCCTCACCACCCACCAATTGGATATTGCCGAGGAACTCTCAGATCGAGTCGCCATTATCCAAAAAGGCGAAATCATTGCCTCTTCACCCACTCGCGACCTCATCCGGCAGTTCTCCGGCACAACATACATGATCGAAGTTGAAGGCGAACTTGACTCAACAAGGGTTAGGGCATTGCAAGAAGTTGGTGCACAGATTCAGGCAAGACGAGTTGTTTACATGGGAAGTTCGGAAGGTTTGTATCAAGTGATTGAAGTACTCAAACCCTTACCCTTGATACAACTAAAAAAAGACTCTGCTGACCTTACAGAAATCTTTTTGAAATTAGTGCAAAACTCAGCTACACCAATGACTAATGACTAATGACTAATGACCATGCTTGAACTTTTTCTCGCTGAGTTTCGGCGTAGTTGGATTCAGTTTATTCGCTACCCCCTAGAGGCGATTGGGGGAATCATCATTACTACATCCATCTTCTACGGACTGTTTTTGAGTACTCGCTATATCGCCGGGCCATCGTTGCAACTTGGCGATCGCCTTGATGCGATTATAGTTGGATATACCCTGTGGAGTCTCGTGCTGTTCATCATGACTGACATCGCTGGTGGGCTACAGTATGAGGCTCAAACCGGTACTCTAGAGCAATTATTTCTCTCGCCATTTGGTGCACCAATAGTCTTTGTAATCCGGGCATTAGCCAGCCTGGTGTTGCGTTTGGCTGTCATTGTGAGTATTTTGCTAATTATTATGGCGCTTACTGGCAGCCGCCTCCAGTTTCCCCCAACGCTGCTTCTTCCTCTGCTGACAATTTTACTGGGAGCGTATGGTCTGGCGTTTATTATGGGGTCTTTGGCGCTATTGCTAAAGCGTGTCCAGCAGTTATTAGCTATCTTCCAGTTTGCTCTGTTGTTTTTGATGGCAACTCCTACGGAAACTTGGGCAGATTCCTTACAGCTAGTACGATGGTTGTTGCCAATGACGGGAGGTGCGGGACTACTGCGCGAGGTGATGGCAAGAGGTGAGGCATTAGACTTGTCTGGGTTAAGTCTGGCTTTGCTGAACGGAATTGGATATTTCACTGTAGGGTTATTGATTTTTCGTTTTGCCGAAGGCGAAGCGAAGCGGAGAGGGTTGCTGGGTGGATATTAAGGGAGAAGAAGGAAATAAAGAACCAGCCATGCGGTGACTGGTCAAGCTTGCTGTGTTGGGATCTAGAAAACCTGGTATATGGAAGCAAACTGCCTCGTCGAAGCGACAGAAACGCGCTGTTCAACGAAGTAACAGCGCGTAGTTCATTCAAAGGGCGAATAACGCTGTGGAACTGTCGATTGCGGCTCATAACATTTTCGTCAGTTTAGACCCTAGAATTGGAATCATTCAATGAGCAACTCCAACTCATACACTGATCGGGAAACCTTATGCCCTGCCAACACCTCAACGATCTGACTGTGGAAAACCTAATCCCTAAAGCCAACTATCCCGTGTTTCGCTGTGAAGAGTGCATTCGGATCAATGGTCGCTGGGTGCATCTTCGCATTTGTCAGACCTGCGGTAAGATGCTGTGCTGCGACTCCTCAGAAAATCAGCATTCTCGCCGTCACTATGAGGAAACCGGACATACTGTAATCAGTTCAGCCGAATTAGGAGAGCAATGGCTGTGGTGTTTTGCGGATGAGCAGCAGAAGAATTATTGAAGATGCGCTCAATTGCGGCATCTACCCA
>JBFLZA010000044.1:0-22871 GCA_040756535.1 Cyanobacteriota bacterium | reverse complement strand
TTTATGCCTTCTGATGATATTCGTTTGGTAGTGGGCGATCGCATGGTGGTTCTGGCAACCAGTCATGGTTTGCAACGGATTGAGGAGGGGAAATTAATCCTGAATGCGAAACGCTGGCAAGTCATGGTGGAAAAAGCTTTGACTCAGGAAGCGATTTTTGAGGGGGCAAATGCGATCGCACGAATTTCTGGATGTGACCTTAGCAAGGCAAGAGGGTTAATGCACAATTTACCGGGAACATTACCCGTATCTTTGTACAAACACCAAGCACAACGTCTGGTGCGATCGCTTAAACAGGCACAGGTTAAAGCTCGTATCGAAGCAATTCGCTAACCGATTGCACCCAGGCGCAAACTCGATCAGGCATAACCCACTGTCTCAATCATAATGTATCGCCACAATCGTGAAGTCCGTCGCTACCAGAGTAGGAGCGCCAGTGAGTGTAGCAAACTGACCACCTGTGCCAAAGCCGGACTCACTGCCATTGGGATTGTAGAACAAGTTGCCATTGACCGAGTTGTAAACTATATCTGCTGTGCTGGTGGCGGCTTGGGCGTCACACGAGACAATGGCAAACTCTTCACCCACACTGAAACCAGTCCCTCGATCGCTGCTAATGCTGGTGAAAGTAATCTTGTCGAGGATAATTGTGTCGCTAGCCGTAACGAAGTCAGCGATCACATTTATCCCGAAATTTTCTCTGTCAAAGGCTGTCTCATGAGTTGTATACAAGAAGCGATCGCTCCCCAAACCGCCAACAAGGATGTCATTGCCGTTCCAGCCAATAAGAGTGTCATCCCCTTCTCCGCCAATCAGGGTATCATTGTCTTGCCCGCCACCAAGCCAGTCATTGCCGTTCCCGCCAAAGAGGAGGTTATTGCCTTTCCAATCACTGAGATAGTCATCCCCGTCTCCACCCATGAGGGTATCATCGCCTTCCCCGGAACTGAGAACGTCATTGCCTTCCCCGCCATCGAAAAAGGTATTGCCTTTCCCGCCCATTAGCAAATCATCACCTAGCCCACCAACGAGGGTGTCATTGCCGTTTTCGGCAGAAATATAGTCATTACCACCTCCGCCATCAAGGAAGTCATTGTCGTTATCGTCATTGACAAAGTTAGCGCTGTTTGGGCCAATGAGGGTATCATTGCCTTCCCCGCCAAGGAGGAAGTCATCGCCTAACCCACCAACGAGCGAGTCCTCACCCTCATAGCCATAGATGTAGTCATTCTCGTCCCCACCAATGAGGGTGTCATTGTCGGCAGTACCAAAATCGAGTGCCATAGATTTGACCTTCCGTTACTTTCGGAATTATGAGGATTTTTGCTTTAGTAATTACTCTTTATGCGTCGTCACTTCTGCAATAAGTCTGTCCTTCAAATATTCGGTTTCAGGAAGAACAGAACTGAATTAGGGAAACAACATTACATTATCGTGCCGATATTCTGTAGTGAATGCAACATTTCCGATCACTGTTCTTCAGCAATTCCGATCACTGCTTTTCAAACAAACAAAACAGGCATTGTTACTCATGGATGCTTGCATAATCACGCGACGGGCAAGATGCCCGTTCCACAAGAAATGAGCTAAACATTAACGCACTCATGAAATGGGTAACAGCTTATTGCTACGCGCCAGATTATGCTCTTCCGTCAGCAGTGATAGTCTAGACTGTAGACCCTACTGAACCAGTAGAATCTCTCATCATGACCTCTCTTAACCTAAGCGAAATTGAAAAATCCATTAGTCTCTTATCTTATGAAGAGCAATTGTGGCTAGTTGAGCGAATTATTCACAACTTGCGAGTTACTCGTTCTACTACTAATCTCACTGATCAACCCCAAACTTTTGAGCAACAACTTTCACTAATGGCAAACGATCCAGCCATTCAGGAGGAACTCAAGGCAACAACTCGCTATTACTTGGGATTGTGAATGAGGTGAAAGAAAGGTGCGATCGCATCCTGCACGCTATCCAAAAATGCGATCGCCAATACTTCGCATTATTACTAAAAATTAAGCAATTATCAACTGTTTCTTAAAGATTCTAGTTGAGAGGAATCATCAAGCTCTGGTACTAATATTTTAATGGGATGAGCGAATAAAACTGATAAAAATCTAGCAAAGGCAAAAGATACGTTTCTTGGAATTGGGAGAAATTTTCCTGCATTTTTCTCCTTCAAAGCAAACTGCACCAAGCTGCGGAAAAATTTAACAATTGCTATATCTCCTTCTTTTAAGCTTGGTTGCTTCAATAAATCATCTAGTGCCGATTGGATATCTAGAAACATATCTCCTATATGACCAGTTTCAAGAAATTCTGATTCGGCATCAATACTATTAGACGCTATTTTTTTTGCGGTTTTATAAATGAATCGGTAAGATTTAGAAAGTTTCTCATCTTGATATTTTGTTGAATAAATTGAAGTAATAAAATTATCTTTCTCAGGTGCTTCAGGTATAACAATTATCAAGAATGATGTAATTGCAGAAAATAAATCTGAATGGCAAGTTTCTTCAAAAAAATCATGATTCTGCCATTTTTTTAAAAATTTACTATATGCTTCTAAAGTATTTTTACGATACTCCAGAGGTACTTCCTCATAAAAAAACTTACGTATAGGTTTTAGCTCATTTCCTAAATTGAAGATTTCATGCAATTCTATACTTCTTATTAGTTCTTGTTTACCTTCCATTTCTCCTCTCTCTTTTATTAGTAAAGAATTTTTCTGAGCTAGTTCTGCGATTGTTTTTGCATACAGTCCAGTACACTTCCTCTGGTCGGTTTCCCATCTAGCGACAGTGACAGCATCTACGCATAGACGCTGGGCAAACTCTGCTTGAGTTTCTCCCAGAGAACGTCGAATACGTCTAACTTCCTCTGCTGGAAGATGATATTTTGACAATTGCAACTCCCGGTTGAACCTATTGGTTAATATAATACCCTTATTTTAACCATTGGTTATATTCAAGTTCAATGGATTCGGTGAATTTACCTAAAGATTTGTAAATAAAACTTGACCCTTGAGCAGAAATCACTCAATCTGCTAAGGTAATCCTAGTACACTAAAAACCTAAAAATCTTAGCGCCACTCAAAGCTGTTAGCACCAGCTAAGAGCGGCTTACCCCCAAACTGTAAACGCAGTCTGGAAGCTAGAAGAATGGTAACACTTCTCTGGCCACCCCGACTTCTTAGGACAACTTTGACGGGGTGGCTTTGATTTTGGGGCGTTCGATTTTGGACTTTAGATTTTGGATTTTGGATTTTTTACAGGTAAACAAAGCTGTATCGCCAACAATCCCGAATCAGCAGTCTGAGATCAAGCAAATGCTACACCCCATACCCCAAACAGGAGTGAATTTACCTTCATGTCCCAGAACTTAATCACCTCTGGGGTGATTGATCCACGACAATTACCCATCGACCAAATACGGCAGCAAGTTGCCACCTTCCTCAACATTCCCCTTAACCAAATCGATCGCATTGAGTGCTGGAAGCATCAAATCTGGGTCAAATTGGTGGAATCTCGCGCTAAATTCATCAGTTATCGCTGCTTGCCCCTCTGGATTGAACAGGGGCTTGTTGCTATTCAACGTTGCACCTCGCGCCCTACTCTCGATCAACTCGGTGAAATCTTACGCACAGAACGGGATTGGTACGAGGAACACGAAATCCCGGACGCGGTGCAACCTTGGCGGGAGGCTTGGGGAAAGCGATCGCAATATTTGCGGGAAGAAGACGATCGCCTCCAACCGATTCGCGCCCATCAACAAGCTGGACTGGAGTGGTATTCTGCTTGGCAGCGAGTATTGCACAGTTGCCGGGATTGTATCGGACTCAAACGCTTAGCCCCAGAACTTCAACGGCAAAGCAAAGACTTTGCAGACTTACCGGACATAATGCAGTCCATACAACGCCTGTGGCAACAACGCTGGCAGGAACTCATTGATGCGATCGCATAAAGTTTCCACACAGCAGAAAGAACTCATTAGGACTGACGCAGTGCCTGGATCGAAAAAAATCCAAACATGGGATTTTCCTCAAACTACGGCATACAATTTACTTACCGGAAAGCATCTGTATTTGGGATAAGGTAATTGAAAAAGGAACCGCTCAGACTCACAGAGTCTGGCGAAACCCCTTGCAAGATAGCAATCAGGTCATTTCCGTCATTCCCGTTATAAAATATCGCCGTGCCTGCTGGTAAGCCGCTAGGAGATGAACCCAAGTTATAGTCAGCCGCCGTTCCTGCAAGCTCGATAATATCTTCGCTGCTATTGAAATCAACAATTAGTGCATAGTCACTTGTACCAACGGTTCCCGCATTACGGTCGTCATAGTAAGCAATTGCTACTTCATACTCTCTATAAGGATTGAATAGCTGTCCCAGGATAAATTTATCGTTTCCTGTCCCACCAAGCAGAGTATCTATTTCACCGATTCCAGGAGGGTCTCCTAAGAAACTAGTAAGAGAAGTACCCTTAAAAATATCATCCCCATCTCCCCCGTTTAGGGAATCATTGCCAAAGAGGCCTTCTAAACTATCGTTGCCACTACCACCCAGGAGAGTGTCATCTCCAGCGTATCCGTTGAGTGCATCATCGCCTTGCCCACCATCGAAGCGATCGGCTCCATCAGTACCCGCGAAACTATCATTAACAGTGGTGGTGAAGTAGCTACCATTCAGATCGAGACCCGATACCCCTTCCACAATTGCAATCAGTTCATCGGGTTCGCTACCTGGTTTGTCAATAAATATCGCAGTCCCTATCGGTAAACCCTCTGGGGATGCAGCCAAGACATAGTTACTCGTTCCTCCTAAAAGCCGGATAAAATCCTGATTTGGGTCGAAATCATCAATCAGAGCATAGTCACTCGTCCCAGCCGTTAAGGTGTCACCATCGTCATATTGGAAACCTGAGTATTCAAACCCAAAGACGAATGTATCTTCCCCTGCCCCACCACTCAAGGTATCAATTTCACCTACCCCAGAGCCAACAGAAGAGCCGAAATACTTGGTGCTAACACCAGCAAGGATGTCATTTCCATCTCCACCCTTAAGGTCATCATTGCCAAGAAAACCTTCTAAAGCATCATTACCACTGCCACCAAGGAGAATGTCATCTCCAGCGTATCCGATGAGTTCATCATCGCCTTGTCCACCGTCGAATTTATCAGCCCCATCGGTGCCCTGGAAAATATCATTAATAGTAGTAGTGAAATAGCTATTGTTCAGATTTAGACCGGAAACCCCTTCCACAATTGCAATCAGTTCATCTGGCTCATTACCAGGCTTGTCAAGAAATATTGCGGTTCCTGTGGGTAAGCCAGTAGGAGATGGAGCTAGGTAATAGTTGGTTTTTGCTCCTGCAAGCTGGATAACATCTTGGTTGCAGTTGAAGTCTTTAATAAGAGCGTAATCGCTCGTTCCGGCGGTTGTAGAGTCGTAATCGTAATAATACAGACCTGCAAAGGTATCTCTTCCTGCCCCACTGTTCAGGACATCAATCTCGCCTGATTCAGCGAGGGAGCCTTGTAGAATCCCAAACAGGTAGTCATCTCCAGAACCGCCATATAAAGAGTCGTTTCCTGTATCGCCATAGAGGTAGTCATTTACTGAGTCGCCAAAAAGGGAGTCATTTCCCATACCACCAATCAATGTATCGTTTCCTGCGCCACCCCTTAGAGAGTCATCATCATAAGAGCCATAGAGGGAGTCATTACCAGCACCCCCCTTCAGGGTGTCATTGCCATAGCTTCCAAACAGGGAGTCATCTCCTATACCACCAATCAAGGATTCATTACCCCAGTAGCCATACAGGCTGTCATTACCAGAACCGCCATCTAGTGTACTGTTACCTCCAGCACCACTCAGTACATCATTACCACTACCGCCATTTAAAAAGTCGTCACCGTTACCGCTATATAGAGTGTCATCTCCTCCTAGACCGTATATTTCGTCATTTTCTGCTGTCCCATTCAAAAGGTCATTATCGTTGGTGCCTTGAATAAATGCCATTTTATTAACTTCCTTATCAAGTCGAATACAGTTCGGATAAGCTTTCAGTACTTCAGTTTTAATTCCATCAGTTTACTTTTTTGCTAACTGTATAAATATCAAGATTCTGTGAAGATAAAAATCATTTTTGTTTGAATTGTTCAATAAGTTTTAAACACATCTTGATTATTTAGTATTTTTGTACTACAATAAAGGTCGTTTCAGGTTAAAACTCAATACCAATAAGCGTTTCGGAGTTGTAAACAATGGCTTGGAAACCAGGGCAGAAATTGCAGCGCGGCAAGTACACCATTGAAAAATTACTAGGGCAAGGCGGTTTTGGCATTACCTATCTGGTTAGAGACAAACAAGGCAATCCATTGGCGATTAAAACCCTCAATGATTACCTGCAACGCCAGTACGACTTTGCCAAGTTTGAGCAAGATTTCCTTAACGAAGCGCTACGCTTAGCAAAATTTCCTCATCCTCATATCGTGCGAGTGGATGAAGTCATCCAAGAAGATGAGCGCTGGTGCATGGTGATGGAATATATTGATGGCGAAAATCTAGCCCATCGAGTTTGGCATCAAGGCGTTTTGCCAGAGTCGGAAGCATTGCGCTATACGCAGCAAATCGGAGATGCGCTGACGCTGATTCATAACAACGGCTTACTGCACCGGGATATCAAGCCACTCAATATTATGCTGCGAAGCGATCGCCCGGAAGTGGTCTTGATTGACTTTGGTATTGCCCGTGAATTTACCCCAAATTTAACTCAAACTCATACTCAATCTTTATCGGATGGCTTTGCACCCATTGAACAGTATGACTGGCGAGCGAAACGAGGTGCTTACACAGATGTTTATGCTTTAGCGGCAACGCTGTATGCCTTGCTGACGGGAGAAATGCCGATGCCTTCACCCGTAAGAGCCTATGGTACAGCCTTGGAGATACCCCAAAAGCTGAATCCAAAAATTAGCGATCGCGTTAATCAAGCTATCCTTAAAGGCATGGCGCTGAAACCAGAAGAACGTCCTCAATCGGTGAGCGAGTGGTTAGCGCTATTGTGTGGTAGCAAGGTTAAACCTGGGCTTTCTCCCGCCGATTATGTCAAATTAAGGGAATTCCTGGCTGCTGGGAAATGGCAAGATGCTGACAAAGAAACTGCTGCCCTTATGCTCAAAACCTCTGGACGTGAAGGCTGGTTGAGGGTTGCAGATGTTGAAGCATTTCCCAGGCAAGAATTACAGATTATCGACAAAATTTGGAGAGAATATAGTTGCGATCGCTTTGGCTTAAGCGTACAAAAGCGCATTTGGCAAAGTATTGCAAATACCCACAAGAGTGAGTGGAAAGCATGGTGTTGTTTTGGCGATCGTGTAGGATGGCGGTTGAAAGGAAATTGGCTAGCTCACTCGACGCTTAACTTTACCCCTCAAGCGCCAGAAGGCGAACTCCCATCGCTAGTTGTCTCCGATAACTTTACCTTACGCCATCAAGAATCTATAGTGTCTTTGCTCTGCCGAGAAGATTTGTAAACAAGATGTAGATGTAGTGCCCACCCTACATAACAGCGCAAAAACCAGCTTTTCAACTTCTGTAGATAGTGCCCACCCTACGATTATTAACGATGGCGCAAGACGCCCCATGAGAAAAGCACTCACAAGCATTGCGATGAAAGTCGCTTTCCCAATTCCCAATTCCCAGTTTCCTGCTTTCCAGCAAAATGTCAGTAAAGCGTCTCTAACATTGAGCAAAAATCATCCCGCTGGGTGAATCGATTAGACGAAGTGCTTTTACCCTCACGCCGCTTAATGTTGAAAATAGGTTAGGGACGCCATAGCACTATTTCTACGGCGGAACTTATAACCCTAATGTATGCGTCCTAACTTTCTGTATATCTCTCTACTTTTACGCCGCTTATTGCAGAGCGCCGCGTATCGATTAAGTCTGATTATGAAACACTTGCGTCTCTCTACACGCCAGTCGCAGCAGATACTTGCAGCCCTGGTTTTCACGAGTATTTTGTCCTTGGGTTCTAGTATAACCTTTGTAGATACAGCAGCCGCTAACTCCGTACACAGTCCCCAAAACACTGCCAATGTCAAGCAATCTCGCACCAATCGGCTCCCTAATACCGTTGTCAACGCCGTTCGCCGCGAAATCGCTCGTACCTACAGAGTTCCCCCCGGTCAGCTAAAAGTTATCGATTATACTCAAAGCAATTGGTCTGATAGCTGCTTAGGGCTAGGTGGCCCTGCGGAAAGTTGTGCTCAAATATTTATAGAGAACGGTTGGCGCGTTGTCATGTCCAACGGCCGCCAAACTTGGACAGCTCGTACAGATGCCACTGGACGGCTTGTGCGCTTAGAAGGACAACAAAGTCCTGGGAATCCCGGTAATCCTGGTAATCCTGGTAATCCCCGTAACCCCCGTAATCCTGGTAACCCTGTTAACAGCAACTTACCAGATTCTGTGGCTAATGCAGTGCTACGAGTTGCCTCCGAGCAGATGAGAGTGCCAAGATCTCAACTCCGAATTGTGAATGCCCAAGAGCAGACTTGGCCGAATGGTTGTCTGGGACTTGCTAGCCCTGATGAGATGTGTACTCAAGCCCTTGTACCCGGTTGGCGGGTAAGTGTCCAAGGCAGAGGGCAACTTCAGAGCTATCGCACTGACAGTAATGGTTCCGTCGTCAGGTCGGAAGAAATAGATCAACTGCCGAGCGACACAAACTTTAACTTACCTGCAGCGGCTGCCAAGGCTGTTTTGCAAGCTGCATCTCAGCGTACAGGATTACCTACCTCTGAGATACGCATTATTAACGCTGAGCCGATGACAACTGACGGCTGTCTCAATCTGCCACGTCCTGGAGAAGCCTGCAACGAGATTGCCTTACAAGCTTGGGAGGTAACGCTAAACGCTGGGAAACAACGTTTGGTTTATCGCACTGACAGCAATGGTTCCCGGATAAGACTCAATGAAAAGGCGGGTAACACTGGTAATGCGAACTTGCCTCAATCTGTTACCGATGCCGTTTTGCAAGCTGTATCCCAACGCACCGGGTTACGCCTTTCCCAACTCCGAATTGTTCAATCTCAACAAATTCAGGGAAGCAGCAGTTGTCTGGGTATTCCCCCCCGTCCCGGTGAATTTTGTACAGCGGATTTAGTTCCACTGTGGCAAGTCACAGTAGAAGCTAGGGAACAGCGGTTGGTTTACCACAGCAATATGGACGGTTCTCGGGTCGCACTGAATGAAGCGGCGAGTAACAGTGGTAACAGCGGTAACATCGGTAATGGTAATTTGCCTCAATCTGTTGCTGACAGGGTTTTGCAAGCGGCATCGCAACGCACTGGGTTACGTCCTTCCGAACTACGCATCCTTTTATCTCAACAATTCCAGGGAAGCAGCAGTTGCCTTGGTCTCCCTTCCAATCCTGGTGAAGCCTGCACCAGGGATTTAGCGCCCCTTTGGTTGGTCATTGTTGAAGGTGGGCAACAGCGCTTGATTTATCACACTAATATGGATGGTTCCCGCATCCGGCTCAAGGAAGGCGACGGTAACAGCCCAGAAGCTAATTTGCCAAATGCTGTTGCTCAAGCCGTTTTACAAGATGCCTCAAAGCAGCTCAATGTGCCCACTCGACAGTTACGAATTGTTCGTAGTGAACCCAGACAGTGGCCTAATAGCTGTCTGGGCTTGGCGCAATCTGATAGAGCGTGCGGTCAAGTTATCGTTCCTGGCTGGCGAGTAATGGTAGAAGGAGCAAAGCAAGGTCTTATCTATCGCACTAATGAATCTGGTTCCTTAGTGATGCTGGAAAATACAGGGATGATTGGAAATGGCACAGGAGTGTCCATTCCCTCGAATGAACTTCCACCCCCGTTAGCTAAAGATGCCATTTTTCGTGTCATCACAACTGGCGGCATTATGGGTCGAATGGAGGAGACAACTCTGATGAATAACGGGCAAATGATTAAAAAGGTTGGTTCAATGCCGCCAGAGATTACCTCCGTTTCTCCTGAAAGGCTAGAGCAGTTTAAGCGGCTGCTATCTATACAACCGATGGCTCAATACAATGGGCTGAGCTACCCAGCGCCACAAGGAGCGGCTGACTACATGAGTGTTACTCTTACTAGTCAATACGGTACGGTTCGTTTCGCGGATATGGCTCAAGACCAACTGCCTAAGCCGTTGCAGGTTGTTATGCTCATGTGGAATGTCATGGCTCAAGGCAGATAGGAGTGCCCCTCGAACGCAAAGGGCTAACGCCCCGCTTTGCTGCGACGGCACCTTAGCGTAGCGGTAGCGACTGTGCGTAGTGTCTGCTACCGCTACGCTAACGAGGAAAGTTATAGATGGAAGAAACGCCCAGGCGCGTGTAGGGGAGATGCATTTGGGCGACTCGTTTGGGTTGAAAGACCAAGAGTTCGTTATCCAAATGCAACGCTACAGCCTCAACTCTATACAGGGCTAATCTACGGTTTATCCATCGGAATATGTGGCTTTTAATAGAGGGGTTTGATATACTTCTTAATGAGAATAAACCTATGACGCTTTAGCAACCATGAGGGCACAGTCTAGCGAGAGTCAAGATTTATCGATACCGTTTTCCCATCATTCTGAGGCGGTTTGGCACGTACAACAGCAAGCAGAAAAAGACTCGGCGTTTTACTATTTCGCTTATGGCTCTTGTATGTGTCCGGTAGACTTGAAGCGATCGCTCGGCGAAAATACTCATAAATACGTCATTGGCCCAGCAACGCTCAAAGGGTATCGGCTAGGTTTTTACCGCAAATCCATCCTTCGTAACTGCGGGGTACTCGATGTCGTCCCCGACCCCACCTCGTTTGTTGAAGGCGTCCTGTATCGCTTGCCTTGGCGGTTAAGTGACGCCCTTGATGAGCGGGAAGAAATTCCTCGCAAGGGTTACCGACGAGAAACGATTGAAGTCCACGCTCAGGGGCGTTCGTACAAAAATGTCCGTACCTATGTTGTGGTGGACAAATTGTCAGAAGAACTCGCTCCTAATGATTGGTATTTCCACGTTGTACTCCGAGGAGCCGTGACTTGTGGGTTGAGCGAAGAGTACGTCTGGCAGTTGTTCAACCATATGCATCAGCTCCAACAGCACCACTGGCAAAGCCAATCCCTACGTTCAGCTTAAGATTTGAGATGTTATCTCTAGTTACAGGCAAGATTTAATTGATTCTTTGATAACGAGTAGGGGTAAAGGTAAATTCCAATTACCCCTACCCTGAACTGATTCGTTTTAAGAGGTTTATCAATCATGAATCAAGCCAATCATGCCTGCTGCGGCCCCGGCTATGCTTCCCCGGAAGCAGCGATGCAAGCTGAACGAGAAAAAGTACTTTATGCGATCGCACTTTACACCGGGACTGGTATCGAAGAACCCGATTATCTGGCAACGATAGACGTTGACCCCAAGTCCCCCACCTACTCCCAAATCATTCATCGCACGGTAATGCCCTACATTGGCGATGAATTGCATCACTTTGGTTGGAATGCTTGCAGTTCTTGTCACGGGGATACTAATAAATCTCGACGCTTCTTAGTCATACCCGGTCAGCGTTCCAGTCGAATTTATATTCTAGATACCGCCGACGTGCGTGCGCCCAAAATTCACAAAGTTATTGAACCCGAACAAATCAAAGAAAAAACTAACCTCACTGCTCCTCATACCGTACACTGCCTCGCGAGTAGTCAGGTGATGATTTCCATGCTGGGCGATAGTGAAGGAAATGGCCCTGGTGGCTTTTTGTTACTCGATGAAAACTTTGATATTACTGGGCGCTGGGAACAAAAAGCTGATGGAATGCGCTTCAACTATGACTTCTGGTATCAGCCGCGCCATAACATCATGGTGAGTAGTGAGTGGGGTGCACCCAAAACCTACTACCCTGGCTTTGACCTCAACGACGTAGCGGCAGGGAACTATGGACGCCAACTACATTTCTGGGATTGGTCAAAGCACGAAATTATCCAAAGTGTTGACTTAGGTGAGGATGGATTAATTCCTTTAGAAGTGCGCTTTCACCACAACCCCGACAGTACTCATGGATTTGTGGGAGCGGCACTGAGTAGTAATATATGGCATTGGCATCAGTCCAACGGTCATTGGGACGTTGAGAAAGTAATTGATATCCCTTCTGTTGAAGTAGAAGGATGGCCGATTCCCGTACCCTCGCTGATTACAGATATCCTACTCTCAATGGACGATCGCTATCTCTACTTTTCCAACTGGTTGCATGGCGACATTCGTCAGTATGATATCAGCGACCCCTCAAATCCTAAGCTGACAGGTCAAGTTTGGTGCGGCGGTTTGTTAGGAAAAGCGGAAAACGTTCAGAATCACAAACTAGAGGGGGGCCCACAAATGCTTCAGCTCAGTCTAGATGGCAAGCGGCTGTATGTAACAAACTCCCTATTTAGCACTTGGGACAATCAGTTTTACCCTGATTTAGCAAAAAATGGCTCCTACCTGTTGCAGATTGACTGTAATACGGAAAATGGAGGCATGAAAATCAACGAGAATTTCTACGTTGACTTTGGCAAAGAACCTGCTGGCCCAGCTCGTGCTCACGAAATGCGCTATCCTGGCGGGGATTGCACCTCTGATATTTGGGTGTAACTGCCTTTGGGCTACATCTTTGAGTTTTTGGTTGTCACAGTTCAAGGGTCAGCCATTAATCCCT
Source organism: Cyanobacteriota bacterium (assembly GCA_040756535.1). Classification (GTDB taxonomy): domain Bacteria; phylum Cyanobacteriota; class Cyanobacteriia; order Cyanobacteriales; family Coleofasciculaceae; genus JBFLZA01. Next base: position 10,153 of record JBFLZA010000044.1, on the reverse strand, counting down.
ATTTGCTCCTAAAACTGATTTATTATCGATCTGGCGATTGCTGATACAAAACCTCAAAAGATTGGAAGAGGTATTGGAGCGTACAGGTCAGACAAAGGGTTAAGGGGTGTGGTCATAATTCATTATTTGCAACGGACACGAGGACAGGGGGACGCTCCAAAAATTTTTTGCATATCATTTGATCGCACCCTCAGCTAAGGGCACGACAATGCCGTGCCCCTACTCCACAATCATCCCGACTTTTTAACTATAAAAGTGTATCCAGAAGCTTCTTTTATGAATTTTCCACGACAACTAGTTTTATTTGTTTTATTCTTGAGCGTGTTATTGGGGGTATCTTCTTGTACAGAAGATTTGTCAGAGATAGGACAACAAGAAAATTCAATTTCAATTAACCCGCCTCCTGTTCAAGCTCCAGAACCAAACAGTCAAGCTCAAAATATTCCTTTGAGTCAGAAACAGCCAAATTGCCAGAACATTAGTTTAAAATTTATTCAAACGGATAATGCAGGCAATACTGATTTTAGCGGATTAAACTATGTAATCATTTTTGACCCAAAATCTAAGGAACTTGACTTTAAAGTGAGTCTGGGTATTGGACATCCACTTTATGCAAAAGATGCTAAGGGTAAAATCCGGAAGGAATATATCCCTAAACCCTTTTATGAAATTATCTCTGACGAGAATTCAACACTCAATGGAAGAAGACCTATCGCTGCTATTAATGGGGATTATATTGATCCTGAGCATAAGCCCCAAGGATTGAATATTTCTAGAGGAGTAGAATATTCAGGAGCTTTTAAGGATAAGCGGTCTTCCTTTGCAATTTCTGGAGGTAAACCTGAAACGCGAAGGGCTACGATTCAAAAAGGAAGAAGACCTGAGAAAATCCTCAATTACAACGTGGTTGGAGGAAATGGACGATTTTATCAGAATGGGAAATTTAAAAATATTTGCAGTGACTTGGGAGAATCTGCCTGTTTTCAGGAAACTAGCCGCTCTATGGCAGCGATTACTTCTAAAGGCTATGTAATTTTTTTAGTTAACAATTCTTATGGAGAACAAGCACTTTATCCCGATCAGTTTGATGATGCTCTTGAAGGTATTGCTAAACATAATTGTTTAGGCAAGATTCAGGAAGGAATGTTATTTGATGGCGGTTTTTCTACAAATCTTTATTTTGACAATCGAATTTATGTGGAAAACTCTAATCCTATGGGTTCAGTTTTTTTGATTTATAAAAAAGACAACTAAAGGGAATCAACAAAGCTGGTTAATTGGAGATGAGCACTGCTCAGTAACGTTTAGATCGCGATTAGACTTCTTGCAGTCGAATTTACCCCCTTAGTCCCCCCTTATCAAGGGGGGAAACTAACTCCCTCCCTTTCATAAGGGGAGGGTTGGGGTGGGGTGCTTTGTATTTTTGTAAGAGGTCTATTGTAAGCGATCGCAGACAATGCCCACCCTACGGTTTTTTAGGCAATGTAGAAGAGTAAATGCCTACTTGATGCCAATTTTTGCTACTGCTGCACTCCGAGTGGTAGTTTTTTGTTGTCACAAGACTGGCATTGTACGATACCCTGAGTGCAGGAGGAGGAATTACAAGAGCGATCGCTAACGCTTCACGCAGGTTAGCGACAGGCAGTTGCTTGCGGGAACTAGCGTAGCATCAGAATAGCGATCGCTAAAGCGGTAATCTTATGAAAGACACCTGAAGTGTTAACTCACTCAATCTAGAACATCTAGTTTTGACAATTTTCTATGCAATCCCAAGAGAAATTTTTTTTGCTCACCATATTTCTGGCAGTATTATTGATATACAACGGCTTAAATAAACAGTTCGATATAGATAGAAATTTAGCAGCAATTAACCCTTTTAATTCATCTGAACCCAAATGCCCAGTTATTAAAGATATCGAGTTTACAGCAACTAACAATAAAGGGCAATATGATGAAAATTTAACGAGCAATCATAACTATGTTATTATTTTTGATCCAAAATCTCCCAATTTAGATTTTAAAGTTAGTGTGGGTCTATCACATAAACTTTATGCTCAAGATAGCAAAGGTAATTTTCGTCAAGACTATCAGCCTAAATTGTTTCGTGAATTAATTTCCGACGAAAATTCAACCTTAGATGGAAGACGACCGATTGCTGCCATTAATGGGGATTATATCGACAAAGGTAATAAGCCCGAAGGATTCAATGTTTCCAGAGGAGTTGAGTACTCAGGCTCTTCTAAAGGAAAGCGGTCTTCTTTTAGTATTTCAGGAGGTAAACCAGAAAAACGAAAAGCTATCATTCAGCTCGGTAATAGAAAGGATGTCCTGCTAAACTACAATGTCGTTGGAGGAAATGGCAGATTTTATAAAAATGGTAAATTTGAAAATATTTGCCCTGCGTTGGGAGACTACATCTGTGGCAAGGAAACTAGCCGCTCTCTAGTAGCGATTACGTCTAAAGGTTATGTAATTTTACTTGTCAACGATGCGAATTTAAAGTACGCCCTTTATCCCTCAATGTTTGATGATGTTCTGGAGGGGATTGCGGCTAATTATTGTTTGGGAAAAATTCAAGAAGGAATGTTATTTGATAATGGGTATTCTACAGGGCTTTATTTTGACAATAACGTCTATGTGAACCCTACTCACCCGGTTGGCTCTGTTTTCTTGATTTACAAAAAATGATGCTTAAGGTGAAATTCAATAAGTAGATGTAGTGGCTTGAAGGGCGCTCTTTCCCCTTGCCTAGCCACTAGAGTTGATAAATATGGACTTCGCTATGGTATAATACAGCCTTAACTCTTGTTGGACTGGTTACCCAGGAAGGTGTTCTTGATATTCCGGACTGGGTTGTGCTGCCAGCGACCCCTGCAAGTTGTCAAGGGAATCCTGTAAATACAGGTATTCTTCTATATCTTCTACATCTCCAGGGTCAACAATTGCCAGCTGTCCGCTACCAATCCGCTCCAGCAGCTCAGATACTGACAGGTGAAATTTTTGCGCCACGGTTTCTACTCCAGCCAAGGCTTCTTGACTGAGGGTGATTTCGTAGCTTGTCTTAACTGAATGGGTTGAGTTCACACTGGTTGCCTCCGTCGTCAATGGGACATCACGGTGATGGCACCCTCATTATGCACTGTGTCTTATTGTAACTCTGTTTCTGCGATCGCTCCTGATTTGGTAGAGGTCGAAAGAACACAGCTTCTCTGGTGACGTTGCTGGACAAGCAAACGTTCCCAAGGTGAAAGAGCGTATTTCAGGCGCAATCGCTTTTTCTAGCGATGAGTGAGGGCGTTATATCAAATCCATTGAAACATCCAAATTATCGTAGGGGCGGGTTTAGCGAATAGTTGGAGGGTATATGGACAATTTGACATCAAAACCCGCCCTTGCCCCACGAACATCACGACAGGGAAGATATTGTATCAGTCCTACCCATATCAGAAAGGGCGGGTTTTGTATCAGTGTTATCGGTTTTGTAAACCAAGCTTATCGCTAAACCCGCCCCTACCAGCAAATCCGAATTAATTGCTTGGTAGCGGTTCTTGAATCAAGGATTGAAATCGTTCGTCTTCTCGAATGTTGTCAAAATCTGAGTCAGTTTTTGCCATCTCTCGGTATTCTTCAGGACTCAGATTAATTGCCTGTTGCAGGTTTTCAATTGCCTGCTCAAGATTGCCTTGTAAAGCATAATAGCAAGCTTTGTTATACCAGGCTTCGTGTAAGTCAGGTTTGAATTTCAAAGCTTGGTCGAAAGAGGTGATCGCTTCTTCCAATCGTCCTAAATTGAACAGCGCAAATCCCCGGTTGTTCCAGGCTGAGTCATAGTCAGGTTTGAATTTCAATGCTTGGTCGAAAGAGGTGATCGCTTCTTCTAATCGTCCTAAATTGAACAGCGTAATTCCCCGGTTGTTCCAGGCTGAGTCATAGTCAGGTTTGAATTTCAATGCTTGGTCGAAAGAGGCGATCGCTTCTTCTATTCGTCCTAAATTCTTCAGCGCAATGCCCCGGTTGTACCAGGCTTGGTGGGAGTCGGGTTGAATTTTTAAGGCTTGGTCGAAAGAGGCGATTGCTTCTTCTATTCGTCCTAAATTCTTCAGCGCAATGCCCCGGTTGCCCCAGGCTTCGTGGTCGTCGGGTTGAAATTGGAGGGCTTGGTCGTAGGAGGCAATCGCTTCCTCTATTCGTCCTAAATCAGAAAGCGCAATGCCCCGCTTCCCCCAGGCTTCGTGGTCGTCGGGTTGAATTTTTAAGGCTTGGTCGAAAGAGGCGATCGCTTCTTCTAATCGTCCTAAATCAGAAAGCGCAATGCCCCGGTTCCCCCAGGCTTGGTGGTAGTCGGGCTGAATTTTTAAGGCTTGGTCGAAAGAGGCGATTGCCTCTTCTAGTCGTCCTAAATTCTTCAGCGCAATGCCCCGGTTGTTCCAGGCTAAGTGTTTATCGGGTTGAATTTTTAAGGCTTGGTCGTAGGAGGCGATCGCTTCTTCGACTCGTTCTAAATTCTTCAGCGCAATGCCCCGGTTGTTCCAGGCTTGGTGGGAGTCGGGTTTAAATGTTAGGGCTTGGTCGTAGGAAGCGATCGCAGCTTCATATTCTTTGCCAGAAGAAAGCAAATTTCCTAGTTTAAACAGCAAACTAACTTTAGAATTAGGAGTTTGATGATTTTCTGCCAGTAATTCTTGAATATCCAGAACTTTTTTAATCCGTTCTTCGGGCGTTAAAGTCAGGTATTCCTCATAGCCTCCTTCCTGAAGAATACGAGAAGATTCTTGCTCTAGAATTTCTGGTGTTGTGGGAAATTCAAACACGCTAGAGCGCCAGTCAAAGAAGTCAGGGGCGCGATGGATGAAATACTTCAGCGAGAATGGACGTAACAGAAACACGAAGCAAATTTTAAAGGTGTCTCTAAACCGCTCTCGATGTTGGTTTAAGTGATTGAGAATTCGCGGTACACCTTTCCAACTGTAAAAGTCACGTTCATGGGTGTCGCCAAACTTGATTTGTTCGTATTCATAGAACGAATGTTCTAGACCTTGGATAAATAAAATATTGACTTGCTCTCGGTTCGGTAGCTGCTCAACAATCTCGTATAAATTCTCAATTGGCTTATCCAGGCACAAAACTTCAATGGTTTTCTGAGGCAAATCATCTTTAACCCTAGCAATCAACTGCTTACCTTCCGCAGGCGTACACTGGACGAATAACAAGCGAAAGCCATCTGTCCGCTCAAGCGTGCGGATAAAGGTTTGGTAATCTTCTTCTGGGTCAAGTGGTAAATCTTCGTCCCACTCGCTTGAGTCTGATGTCATATCAACTCCGGTTAGAAGTCACAATTGCCCCTTACCCACCAGGGAATTAATGATACTTCCCTGGCTAACAGCAAAAGTCCTCTGTTCGCGTTAGCGTTCCCGAAGGGTAGAGGACTGAAATCCTTATCTAGTGAGCATTTAGTCCTCTTTAGAGGACTTGATCTATGAGCCAGGAACTTAAGTTCCTGGCGGGTGAGGGCGGAGAAGGTATTCATGACTGACTTTTCTCCACCGCTTCCTTAAATTCCTGAATCCCTCTAATCAGTGGGTGAACATCACACCAACGCTGCACCTCACCCTCATCATCCAGGTAACGATATTCTAAAAGACAGCGATTAAACAACAAACTCCGATACTCATCCGCATTCACAACCCGCTTCGTGCGCGAGATTTCCGCCAACAATCCCCATTGGTCATGATTCACAGTTCGGCGATAGGTATCCCGTGCTTGAGTAATAGCTCGTTGCACAGCTGGCTTAGAAATCGGTAACTCTGCGGTACGTCCGATCGCATCTTGCGTTAACAATAGCAGATTCCGCACATGACCCCCACTCATCAAACACAGTTGGTTGAGAGTTTCTGGACTATCAAAGATTTCCGTCTCAAGAGAAAGCTTCGGCGCAAATTGCCTCACTCGCCTGCAAATCACTTCTTTAATTTTCTCAAGTCCCGGTTCATAAACCTCTCCCTCCGGAGTCCGCACCATCACCATCGGCAACACTTGCGTATCGCTATAAATGTCTCTGAGATCCGCCGCTCTTTTAGAATGCACCATAGAGATGGGAACCGTATAAATCAGGTGACAATCTAAAGCTTTGAGTTGTTCGCTACGGTCAAGAAAAATTTCATCGTGGTTAGTCTGTCCATTTGCCTGGATAATGGGCGCAATCCGGTCTAAGTTATCCGCAATTACCGCCAGTTGAGTGCAACCATTCGGAAGTTTCTTTTTCGCCTCTGCCAGAAACTCATTCAACACGGCAATCAGCGTAACCGTATGGGGATTCACCTTGTCCCGAATCTTATGGCGCAGCGTTGGTTCCGCCCTTAAATTCGCCGTCAGCTTAGCAAACTGGGAAATTTGCCCCTCTACACTCAAGCCCTCAAACGATATCTCAGTTAGCGCCAAATCCTTCAACTCTTGCCATCGACTTTTCAGCCAATTCCGCAAGGGGCCCGTATCAGCACTTTTTTGCAAATCTTCGAGCAAATGGCGGGTACAAGCCAGGAGAATATCCGTATATTGGGCATCCTCTGATTCAATATCCTCCTCATCCGCCGCAAAATAAACCACATAGAATTTCTGTTTTTCCAGAGAGTCTTTCAACCTCAGCAATTCCGTCGATTTCCCCGCCCCCCGATGACCAGAGTACAACTGGCAAGTCTTCTGATTAGAAAGCTGAAGTCGGTTCCCCAAATCCTCCTGAATATCCCCATCCCCCCGCACTTCCCGACAATCTACATAATTTGGGTCACCTGCAGGTAAAGGTCGAAAGGGGTCAAAGGCGTTGTAGAGATTTTTCAGTAAATCGGGATTGTAAGCCATAATCCAAAATATTGCCATTGAGCGCGATCCTAACCCAGACTTTAGGACTCGTGTAGCGATGTATGGCTATAACAAGTAAGCTAATTCAAAAACCCTAAAATGCTAAAATCTCTTGTTCCCCTTTTTTTTAGGGGGCTAGGGTGGGAATGCTAAAAACTCTTGTTCCCCCCTTTTTAAGGGGGGTTAGGGGGGATCGAAGTCAACTTATGAAAACCTACCAAGTTGAATTAATTAATCGCCATCACACCATCATCGAAGTTTCCGAAAATCAATCCATCCTAGATGCAGTAGAAGCAACTGGATTACGATTACCTGTGGGATGTCGATATGGTGCCTGCATCACCTGCGCCGCACGATTAATAGAGGGCAAAGTCGAGCAATCTAAAGCAGTAGCACTAAAATCCGCACAAGCAGCAATGGGATACGTACTCCTCTGCATTGCCACTCCCCGTTCAGATTGTAAGTTTGAAGTCGGTGTAGATTGCCAAAGTTCACTCTACAGAAATCCCTTTAAAGGCTGATTGTAACGGCTAACATTGTAGCGATTTACAGGTTTAATTGAGAGAGGGCACGATAACATCGTGCCCCTACAAAAACCTGCATTGAACTTAAATGGAAACAGCTGTAGTACCTAGAAAAATCCAGTTAACAGCCTTACTCTTCATTCCTTAAAATTCCCAAGCCAGCTACCCTCTCGATATAATCCGCTAAATCGATAAAATCTTCCCGTGGCTTGCATTTCCCTCCAATTAGTTTGAAGGCTAATTCACTACGAGGTTCTTGTGGATTTTCCAAACAATGGATACCCCAGTAATAAAGCTGATCACTCGAACGAATGCAGACTTCTTCCGGGTTAATGCAGTGAAATTTATTATCAATTTCCTTAATGTCTTCATACGCCTCAATGAACACATTTTTTAGGAGTTCCATTTGCCGATTAGTCGGCTTTCTGAAGTTATTAACCAGCACGAATAAGTGAGCGGTTTGGTTGAGTTTCCGTATATCTTTAACCGTGTCTTTAATAACCTGGCCGTGCTTGTTAATTCCCAACGGATTAAACGTGGTTGGAATAATGCAATAATCGAATTTATTCACCAGTTCTGCCGGATTGCGATCGAAAGCGGGTGAGCAATCGCAAATTACAATTTTGCAATCACGGGCAGCATCTTCATCCCAAGCATCTTTATCATAGACTTCGATACTCTCACCCACATCTTGCGGCTTAGGAAGATAAACGCCATCCCCAATTAACTTCTGAAGATTTTTTTCTGGGTCTAAATCTACCAACGCTACATTAAATCCCTGGAGAGCAAAAGCTCCAGCTAAATGGGCAGCAACGGTTGTTTTTCCGACTCCACCTTTGCAAGTAAAAACCCCAAAATAAATCTTGTCAGGTTTGGGGGGTTCAGGTGGGGGCGCATCTAGATTATCATTAATCCACAAAATATCGTTTTGAGTGGCAATACCGCAGATAACTTTGGGATTTTGACCCCAAGTTCTAACTAAAGCGCGTGCTGACCCCCCATAACCTTGGGTGGTTATAAAAAAACCGCAATTGAATCTTCGACCATTCTGGGTTTCTAAAAAATCAACAAATTTAGAAAGCTGCGGCTTCTGAACTGGACTTTTTAGCCATTTAACTTGGACAGCACAAAGTTTATCGTCTTTTTTGAGAACTAAATCATAAGCGGTTTGGTTGGGTTTTGCCGTTTCAACCGTCCACCCCTCATTCTGGAAAAGTTTTATAACATGCTGCTCGAAGTGGACGAAGTTTTGGGTGAAGGATGGCTCGGACGATGATGGCATAAATGTAACGTGCAGAATTTTGGTTCAAGGCAAAAATCAGGAGTTTCCACAGTCAATATAGCAATATCGCCAGACATTTTACGGTCTGCGATCGCTCCGGGATTATCTTTTGGCTGAAATTTCTCGCTGAGGACTTCTAAACTCGACCTTGTCACCTCTATTCCTTCATGGAGGTTAATGCTATCTCAAATTTCTATACTGTCAGCCCACAACTGTCTTTCCCCGTTCAATTTTTGGGGTTTCAGTTCTTTGCTCAAACTTGACTTCATTGTCGATCAGAGCGTATTGCGCCTAGTTTAGCTTAGTGTTTCTCGCCATTACCTTAATGTCCGTCTTACGGAGGCACTAAATAAGTCTACTAAAAAGGTGAGTCCGAGAAAAACGATTAAGGTTGTCAGTATGCCTTGATAGTCAAAGCTACTAAGTTGCTCTGTGAGTAGACGCCCCAATCCCCCAGCACCCACTAAACCGACAATTACCGTAGCACGGATGCAGACTTCCCAACGGTAGAGGATGTAAGCGATAAAGCGGGGGAGGGTGAGGGGCAAGACGCCGTAGATGAAGACTTGGGGGCGAGTCGCGCCTAATGCCTTGAGCGATCGCAAAGGACGCTCATCTAAATTTTCCGTCACTTCTGCCATTAAACGCCCCAAAATACCAAAGTTGTGCAGTCCAAGTGCGATCGCACCGGGTAGAATTCCCGGAAACAGGATAAACAGAAACAGTAAGGCCCAAATCGGTTCAGGAACGGCACGCGCCACCAGCAGCAGGAACCGAGTAAAAATCAGTACAGCAGTTCCCATCCATCGATTCAGATTCCCCCAACCCCCAAAAACAAAAGTCTCTCCATCTATTCCCCCCTTACTAAGGGGGGCTAGGGGGGTGAAGCTATTGCCAGCCTCAAAAATTCCCCCTGGCAAAAGGAAGTTATGGGCAGCAGGAAAAGAAAACAAAATGCCCCCTAGTCCAGCACCAGCCATAGCCAAAATAGACATAGCAAGGGTTTGTAGGGAAAGGGTGAATAGTTGATTTAACTGACTGCCATCCGGTGGAAAGATATCCTGAATCACTCCTACTAGCAATTCGGCGGTTCGCGGTGCCCAGAGTTTGGAGAAATCAGCCTTGACGTACCAGAAGGAGAAAAAAATTAAAACAATCACACCCAGAAATGACCCCTGTACCACTAAATCCCTTTGGTAAAGGGGCTTTTTGCGCTCTTTAAGATTGAGAACATTCAAATCCAACCGACTAGGTGCCCCCAAGCGGTGACGCAGCAGCGCACTCCAGAAATCCGTGAGTCCGTTTAAGAGCATTAAGGCAATCAGAAACGTCCACACTTGCTCGTAGCGTAAAGACTGGAGGCTGAGGAGAATTTGGTAACCAAGTCCACCCGCCCCAATAATCCCCAACACGGCGGCAGAACGAATAGAACACTCAAAGCGATAGAAGGTGTAGGAGAGGAGATTGAGAAAGGCTTGGGGTATCAGGCTAT
>JBFLZA010000043.1:0-23203 GCA_040756535.1 Cyanobacteriota bacterium | reverse complement strand
TTGCTTGCAGCAGAACGTTATCTTGTGTTCGGTGCGTCACTGCTGCTATCCTGTAAACGATTCTTTCTTAGCTTTCGTTGTAGCGTCGTTACTTCATGTCTGGATCTGAAATCAAGAGAATCCATATTACAGGATATACTACATTAGAGGATTCGACAATGTTTATAATTCATGGTTCATAGTTCATAGAGCCATGTAGCTTGCTTCTTGCGAAGCGAGTACGTGAAATCCCACGTATGCGGCTGTACGTGCAGACATTTGAAAACTCTACAATCTTGAGGCACTTCCTGACCGCAAGACTACAGAACGTTTTGGACAAAGGTGGCAACCTGCAGCATTGCCTCGTGGTACTTGTGGCGCAGTTTGGAACTAAAGCCAGTTTGAGAATTACTGAAAAAAGGGGGGAAGATGCGATCGCTCCTATCGTTCATTCTCTACATCTATTTAATAAGCTCGAACCCTCTCTGCTTGCTGAATACTTGATTATCAATCGCTTCACCTCTTGCGCCTCTACATGTATTAGGGCGATCGCATCATAATGTTGGAGTAGACGATCTAGCAAAACGAGTTAACCTGTAAGCAAGGTTATAAAACTATCCAACATTAGTTCATCAGGGGAGTATAAACCTCAATAATTTCGGTATGTATCAGATTGAGAAGCTGACACCTGAGCAAGAGGCACTAATCCCTGTTTATCGGGAAAAGTGGAAGCAAATTGGGCTTTCGACAGAGCGACTCGATTGCGAAAGAACTGTAACAGCAATCAAGGTAGCCTATACAAATAGCGGTGAGCCTGAACCAGAAATTGTATTTTGTGAGAGTCCACTAGCAGCTTTGAAAGAACTGCGGATGCGATCGCTCAAATATCGACATCAGCAGTTATACACTCACCTGGTACAGCAACCGCGAGACCACCTCAAGCAAAGATTAGACAAGCGCTATAGCCAGGAATTACAGAACTATTTGCATACTCAACTTGATCCGAATCTGTGCCATAGATTCGTTGGGAAATTGCTAACGGTTCTGGAGGAGCAATTAATCTTACTGGCTAACTCAAATTCTGGGACTGGGAAAATTTCAGCAAAACTACTGCTAGACAATATTATCCAGCCGGAACTGTGGGTTAGGTGTGCAAGTTGGTTTGATTATTGTGCCTCTGTTTTGGGGTTGGTTCAACCGCAGTCAAAATGGGAATTACGATGGCAGATCTTGCAAAACCTACTGACAAATTGTGGATGGCTCTTCCCCTACGACGGAATTTGTTTTGTATGTAAGCGTCCTTTAAGCATGAGATTTGATGAACTTGGTCAACCCCATGCTGAGGCCCAACCTGCAATCGAGTTTATTGATGGTTTGAAGCTGTATGCCTATCATGGGGCAGCAATCCCAGAACACTATGGAGCAATTTGCCCGGAGCAGTGGAGACAGCGATTATTGCAAGAGGAAGTCAATCCGCAACTTCTATCAATTTTGCTCAAGGGTTTACAGCTCGATTCAATTGAGCAGTTAACCTCAGAACAAGAAGCATTAATTCCGGTTTATGAAGACAAGTGGCAAACGATCAGGCTCTCTAGCAAGCCAACGAATCGTCAGGCAGCGACTGAAGCCATAAAAGCAGCATATGAATTGCTCAGCTTACCAGAGCCGGAGATGCTATTTTTCAGCAACCCCGATACAGCTATCGAGTATTTGAGGAACCACCCAGATCAAAATGAACGCCGTCCACTCGAACAAAGATCAAAACGCCAGTCAAAAACCTTATGTTGGGAATATCTACCCGATTTACTGCAAAGTCAACTAGAAGCTCAATTGAAAGAAAACTTACAGGCGAAGCTAGGGTTGAACTCTAGGGGTGGTTTTGAATTAGGTTGTCCTTTTGGAGTGCAACTGGGACATTACTTCCCAATCAGTCCTCCATTTTGGAGGCGCTTATGGGGAGAAGGGAGCGACTTAGCTATAGTTCAACCGGGTATATGGGCAAGTCGCGGAGCATCATTTGACTTCTGCTTTATGGTCTTGGGCTGTTTGCATAACCTTAAAGTTTGGCAGGTTTTCCAGGTAATTACTCAAGAATGTGGTTTGATTTTCCCATACGAGGAGAAATGCATCGTCTGTGATCGCCCCATTAAAATACTCGTAGATAGCCACGGTCATCTACATGGCGAGGGAGAACCCGCGCTTCTATTTGCTGATGGCTCTCGTGTGTATGTTCATCACGGCGTTAGGTTACCTGAGACGATCGTCTCGCATGACCTTATAAATAAAACCCGTTCGGGTTTCTCCTGTGATAAATAGTTGTAATTACGAATTACGAATTTTTAAGGGTAGCCCACTGTACAATTGCCTGAGTTAGTCCGTCCAAGGTGTATTCTTTTGCTTCAACATCTACTCGTCCTATGAGTTGGCGGCAGGCTATTGAAGTTTGAGGGCCAATTGAGGCAATGCAGACGTTTTCTAGTCGGGATTGGGCAGTAGGAAACTGTTCAGAATCTCCCGGTAGGAATGTCTCTAACAGTTGAACAAAGTGCTTCACGGTTTTGGAACTCGCGAAGGTGATGACATCTACCGTTTGCTGTTGCAAGGCTTCTAGGGCTTCTGGGACTATCTGGGTGGGGCATCCCGACTGGTAGGCGGCTACCTCTCTTATCTTTGCGCCTTGTTCAGTCATCTGCTTCACCAAAACTTCTCTCCCCCCACTTTCCACTCTGGGGAACAATACCTTTGTATCCTGTAAGGGTTCCGGAAAGTGTTCGACGAGAGAATCGGCGACAAAGTCTGGGGGAATAAAGTCGGGTACTAATCCTTGTGCTTTAAGACTGGCTGCTGTTTTTTTACCCACCACAGCAATTTTGGTATGGGCTAAGGCACTGGGATTTTTACCTTGAGCAAATAAGCGTTCAAAAAAGTAATCGACGCCATTGCTGGAGGTGAGAATTAACCAATCAAAATCAGATAGATAAGCGATCGCATTATCCAAATCCCCCCAGCTTGAAGGTGCAGTGATGACCAATGCAGGCATTTCAATCACCCGTGCTCCTTGTTGTTGTAGCAACTCGCTAAATTGGCTGGACTGTCCAGCAGAACGAGTCACTAAGACGGTTTTACCAGTCAGGGGTGGGGATGAAGGTTGCAGGTTAGTAGGTTGCAGGTTAGTAGGTTGCAGGTTAGTAGGTTGCAGGTTAGCAGGTTGCAGGTTATCCTCCAAAGGTTCAACTTTCAACCTTTCCACCTCCAACTCAGGAGAACCTTCAACCTTCAACTCAGGAGAACTTTCAACCTTCAACTCTTCAGGCGATCGCAAATAGTCCCTTAGTCCCACTACTTCACCAATAACAATGACTGTAGGTGAGAGGGAATGATCAGCGGTTTGCTCGACAATATTGTTTAAGGTACCGACCCAAACCTCTTGTTCAGGGCGTCCACAATTACGAATTACAGCAATAGGTGAAGAAAGCGATCGCCCGTGGCGCTGCAAGTGCTGGACAATTTCATCCAGATGACGCCCTCCCATCAAAATAACTAACGTCTCTAGCCGCGCTAGTGCCTCCCAATCCAACTCATCGGGTTCATGGGCGCTGACAACAGCAAAACATCGGCTTAGGACTGTGTCTGTTAGGGGAATTCCCGCGAGTAAGGGTGCTGCCAAAGCTGAAGAAAGTCCCGGCACCACCTCAAACAGACAACCTGCTTCCTGCAATGCGAGAATTTCTGAAGTAGCGCGACCAAAAATAAACGGGTCTCCACTTTTAAGCCTAACAACCTGCTTACCCTGCCGATACTGTTCTACCAGCAACTTATTAATCTCTGCTTGGGGAGTGCTGGGGCGTCCACCACGCTTACCCACATCGAACTGGATGCAGTTGGGGGGTACTAACGCCAATAATCGGTCATCCACTAGGGCATCGTAAATCAGTACCTCGGCTTGAGATAGCAACTGCTGTGCCTTAACAGTAAGGTATTCGACATTTCCTGGCCCTGCACCTACAAGGTAAACTTTGCCCATTGGCGGTAACGGTTAATAAGGACTAGAGCTTTACTGATTTTACGCTTCAACAGTCAGCTCAACCCAACTTGTAGAGCGACTACTACATCTTTTGCAAAAGTTTTTGTTAGTAGGCTTGTATATAACAGCCCTAGATGATTCGTGAGAAAAATTAACCACAGATGCACACAGATGCACACAGATAAATGATGAAGTTCTTACGATTCATTGAGAATGGCTATACAAAACTTAAACACCGGATAAGTTCGACATAACCTGTATCTGAGAGAATCTTAGTAGATAGCTTTCACATCTTCTCCATCACCTCAAACACCGTATCATCCCAGTGTGATTAGCGCTGGGATTCCCTATAGAATTTGCTCTTGAAGGGCAATTCTTAGTCTGGACATGGCTACTTCATCCTTGGGATGGCGGTGTAGTGCTTGCCTCCAGACAGCGATCGCTTCTTCTCGTTTTCCTTGCTGCATTAACGCATCTCCCCAATACCAATAAGCACTTGCTTGCTTGATATTGAGGTTTATTGCCTCTTGATACTCCAAACACGCCTCCTCGAAGTTGCCTTGACCCATTAAAATATTGGCTAAGTTGAAGTGAGCCACAGCCTGATCGGGATTGAGCGTTATCAATTGTCGATACTCAGCAATTAAATCCTCTAAGCTGCCATGCTCTGACACAATTGCCCCTAACTGTAAGGGAACCTCTGTATTTTTGGGAGTGCGGCGAATCAATTCTCGAAATACAGACATAGCCTCTTCTAACTTGCCTTGTTGAATCAAAGCTTCTCCTAACTTGAGATAAGCATCTACATTTTTGGGTGAAGTCTCAATCAGTGTTTGGAAGGCAGATATCGCTTCATCGATTCTCTGTTGCTCCATTAGGGACTTCCCTAAAAGCAAGCGAACCATATCATTACTAGGTTGTTGCTTTATGACTCGACGAAAAGCGGCTTCTGCTTCTTTATAGTCTTTCTGTTGGTACAGAGTTAGTCCTTTTTTGAAAGTATTGGAGGTTGCGATCACTTTCCCAATCACAACAGTGAGAATGGTTAAAATGATACCGACTACGGCAGCAGCAATCCAATAAGACGGTTGAAATGTATCAAGCATAGCGGTTGTGCTCGCTTATAATTTTGGGAATCCTCAGCCTCCGCTCTCCTCAGGCTGGGGAAGAGGTCAATTTCATAAAAGACAAGCGATGGGAAAGAGCAAATATTCTAGGAAAAAGAGTTTCCAGATGAATTGGTAAAACTGTGCGATCGCTATCTTATCTTGCAAATCTACGCGCTGACTTCGCCACCACAGGATACCCAGCAATACTAGATGGGTAACACCCAGAAAGATGGGATTAACTGAAGTGGGTAGCCACAGCCAACCGGAAAGCATCATCCCCAGATAACACACGGTTATCACCCAACGGGCTAAATTAAACACGACGGGTTTACCCAGTTGGATGGTGAAGGTGGTGATGTTGTACTGCTTGTCGCCTTCCATATCGGGGATATCTTTGAAGATAGCGATCGCAAACGTAAACACCACAATAAACACCGTTAGCGCCCATACGGGTGCAGGGGGAAAAACGATAGTCTCAGATAAGCGATCGCTAAAGTGCAAAAACAGCCCTAAATTAACTATGGCTCCCCGTACTGAAAAAATACACAGCGCCGCCCAAAAGGGAAATCGCTTCAACCGGATTGGCGGGAGAGAATAAGCTGTACCAATCGCTAAACTCGTACCCACCATCAAAAACAACCAAGTTCCCAGCACTCCTGCTATCAGCAGCGCTACGATACCCGTTGCAGCAACAATTAGTTGGCCTTGTCGTCGCGAGAACTCACCCGCAGCAATGGGAAGATGGGGCTTATTAATCTGATCAATCTCCACATCTTCGAGTTGATTTAGCCCGACGATATAGACATTACCGCACCAACAAGCCAGCAACGCGCCTAGCAGTTGCCCGAAACTCGCTACTGTGACACTACTGCCAGCCGTTGCCAAGGTAATCAGATACAAAGCCAAAACACTTAGGCCTGTACCAATAATGGTGTGAGGGCGTGAGAATTTCCAAAATGCATAGAGCCACTTGCTAGGCTGCTCCAATAGGTTGATTTGAGAGGAAGTTGATGATTGCGATGAAATCTGGCTCATTAGTGAGAGATAACAGGCTACAAACCAGAATGATCTTACCTCTCTACAGAGTATTAATTCTTATCGGAGTTTGAGGACGGCCTTGGATTGGAAGGGGATTGGCGTAGACTAGAGGCGAGTAGATTCAATGTCTTTTAGCTTAACAAGTTGCTACAGGCCGATCATGTAGATGTAGAAAAACCTCTTTTTAGCCTGTATGTATTTGGAATTATCTACTCCGGAAGTGTAGTTGCTCCATAAACCTAATCAACTGGCCCTTGTGCAACATGAGGGGTTGTTGGAGTTTTTCTGATGGGCACTCGCTAGACTAGTTTCAAAATGACAATCAGCAATCATGAACGGGTCGGTAGATCTCTCACCTCTTTAGGACAGGGACTCTATCCTTACGTCGAGCGGCAGATGAGGGCAATCTACGGGAATGCTTGGCTTGCACAAGCTAAGTCCTGCTTGTCTCAGGATTCTACGCTGAAGCGCACGGTAGAAGAAGCATTGCAGCAGGATGTTTCTGCTTTACTCATGGTCATGACAAAACGATGGGACAAAGTCTTTAAACCACATCTGTCTTACACCGAACGTGCTTTTGCCAGTGAACTCATTGATATTCGCAATAAATGGGCACATGGAGTTCGCCTCTCGAATGATGACACCTATCGTGCTCTAGATAGTATGGTTCGCCTGCTAAGCGCTATTGGTGCTGCTGAAGAAAGTGCAGTAGCTGAGCAAAAGCAAGAAGTTCTGCGTCTCATATCGCAAGACCAATCTCGCCGCGAGACACACAAAAGTCAAACGTCTACAGAAGAATCGCGCATTAGAGAGCATTTGCACGAATTACTGGAGAAAATTCCCTTCCAAGATACTTTACTTCTCTACCGTGCCCTTACTCACCGCTCCTATGTCTTTGAAAACCCTACACAGACTCAAGGAGACAATGAGCAACTAGAATTTTTGGGAGACTCCGTACTAGAGTTTTTAGCAGGTGACTACCTCTACGAGCAATATCCAGGTCGCTCTGAGGGAGAACTAACCAAGCGTCGCTCTAATCTGGTGGACAATATACAACTAGCAAAGTTTGCTACCGAGTTAAATCTGGGCAGGTGGATAAGGTTAGGGAAAGGGGAAGAGTCCCAGGGAGGTCGCACCAGACCATCATTGTTGAGTGATACATTTGAGGCAGTTATTGGTGCGTACTACCTAGACTCTGGCGTTGAGGCAGTCCGCGAACTAGTAGAACCTCTGTTTAACTCAGTTGTTAAAGACTCAGTTTCGCAGGATGCAACTCCTAAGACTCTCGGCGACCCGAAAGGGCGATTTCAGCATTGGGCACAGACAAATCATCAACAGATTCCTGAGTATCCTGTTACCGATGAATCTGGGCAAGACCATGCCAAGGTGTTCACGGTCGAAGTAAGAGTTAATGGCACTGTATATGGGGAGGGCACAGGTAATAGGAGGAAAGATGCTGCAAAACAGGCAGCAACAGACGCATTAAGGAAATTGGGTCTGCTCTAAAGAAGTAAGGTAACGTTTCATAAACTTATAGGACTTACGCACTCAGCCAAATGAGGAACAAGAGAATGGGACTTTTAAGTAGAGTTGCTGCGTCAGTACTGTAGCTTGTAGGGTAGATATTGCTCAGTTTATTGACGGCTGTCATACCAGCTATTGACCGATGAGATAATATTACTTATTTCCTCGTCGGTCAGTTTTTTGAAACTATTACTCTTATTGAAGAAGAGCTTTGAATTGTTCTGACCTTCAAGGATAGGTTCTAGAATCCACTTATAATATCCTTTGTCATTTTCTAGAGTGAAGAAGAATAAACAAACTGGGAAAGGTAATTCAGCGAGAGATTGAAGTGGCTCTAGATCGAGTTTAATCTCAACACTATCGTCACGCTGAATTAATTTGGGAGTAGAGGCTGTCGCTTTAACCTGAACTCCAAAGAGCCTACCCCTGTAACCACCATCTTTGATAAGAGTCACCAATAAATCTAAACCATGCTCTTCTTTTTGCCTTGAAACGATGAGGTCATCGCGACGAGTCAAGTACATGACGGCAAGAGCTTCTGACCTTTGCCCAATATACCAAGCTTCTTTTGTTGCCATGACTCTATCTCCAGTCTGAGTCAGAAAATTGGGAAACTATATGGTTAGTATTGTATCTGCTCCAGAAGTTGTTTACCTCCTCCCAAAGCATCTCCCTATTAGGTTTGTTAATCGGAAAATCTGTAGAGAGGCTTGACAAGGAAGTGAGGTACTCTCCGTTGGCAGAAACGATATAACCCTTCTCTTCAAGCTCATCGATGCCAACTATATAAGTCGGGGCTGGATACGATGCTAACCTACCTATATGCTCTTGTGGTACTTTAACCTTTAACCGCCTTAGTTTTTTAGTATAGCCTTGTCGCGTTGTTTTAACCTGTACGAAGAAGTACGGAATAATGTCTTCAGTTCCTACTAGTTCGACGATAAAATCAACGTACTGCCATTTATCTCCTAAAAACTGTGGTTTGAAAATTGAACCAGCTTGAGAATGAAACTCAGTCATCAAGACTGTGAATATCGCCTCACCCCGTAGCCCAAGTGCATCCCTCATTTATGTCGCTATTTGTCAAAAATCTAATTCTAGCCCTCTGCTAAGACTGTTAAACGTTGTCGATTTAACAACTTAATCCTAGAGCCATCTAGGGAAATCAACCCATCCTGGCTCATCTTGGCAAAAACTCGCGAAAGTGTTTCCGGAATTGTGCCTAAGAAAGCAGCTAATTGAGTCTTGGTCATATCGAGTTCCACTTCATCCCCTTTGCCATTACGATCGCTCAAATACAGCAAATACACCGCCAGTCTTCCTGGGACTTCTTTGAATGAAAGGTTTTCAATGATTTGAGCCATTCGGCGCAAGTGACGGGCCCAAACGGCCAGCATAGCGATCGCTAAAGTTGGGTGCTGCTCTAGGAGTGCTAAAAAAGTAGATCGGGGGAAGAACAACAACTCGCTTTTCTCCACAGCAGCAGCAGAGGCGGGAAAGCATTGACCATCAAAGACTGGCACCTCAGCAAAATGGTCTCCTGCTCCAAAAAAGTGTAATATCTGTTCTTTGCCGTCCGTCGAGAGTTTATAGACTTTGACTCTGCCGGACTTGACGACGAAAAAACCTCTACCTTCATCTCCTTCCTCAAAAATTACCTCACCTTTGCGATAAGTTTTGGCGATCGCAATTTGAGCTAAGGCATCGAGTTGGTCTTCCGGGAGACCTCGCCACAGTTGGATATTGGTTAGGAATTCTCTAAGTTCCGATGGTTGAGTACTCACTTGAGAATACAGGAGTCAGGAGTCAGGAGTTCAGAAGAGGCATTTAACCTAATTTCTGAATTGTGTATTCTGCATTCTGAATTCTTTAATTGACTTAAGTCAAGGCGCTTTCCTTTTACCAATCCTAGAGTAGGCATAGATGAGACAAGAAGGAAACGAGACGTATGTTTTGCAGCCAGTGCGAACAAACCACCAGAGGACAGGCCTGCCAGCAATGGGGCGCTTGTGGTAAAAGCCCAGAAGTTGATGCGCTACAAGACTTATTAACTCACTGCCTGCGAGGACTGGGACAAGTTGCGATCGCTGCTCGTCAGTTGGGCATCCGCAGTCGTGAAGCTGATGTTTTTACTTGTGAAACACTCTTTTCTACCTTAACGAATGTCAACTTTGACCCAGAGAGTTTTGTCAAGTATATTCAACGTGCGATCGCGCTACGCGAAGACTTAAAAGCCAAAATCCAATTAAGTGGCGCAACCTTAGAATTCACTCCCCTCTCTTCCTTTCAACCTGCTGACGCCCTAGAAGGCTTAGTCCAACAAGGTAAAGATATCGAATTCGAGTTTATCAGCCAATCCGCTACAAACGTCGATATCTTCTCCCTGAAACTCACCATCCTTTACGGACTCAAAGGCATTGCCGCCTACGCCTACCATGCCCAAGAACTAGGGCAAGAAGATGACCGAGTTTATGATTTCTGCTATGAAGCCTTAGCCGCACTGGATAGCCAAGAACTCACTCTTGATGATTGGGTGAACATGGCACTAAAAGTCGGTGAAATTAACCTGCTAGCAATGGAACTTCTCGACGCAGGCAACACCGAAACTTACGGTCATCCCGTCCCCACCCCTGTACCTCTTAATGCCAAGAAAGGTAAAGCCATCTTAGTTTCTGGACACGACCTCAAGTATCTCGAAGAACTCCTCCAACAAACTGAAGGCACGGGTATCTACATCTACACCCACGGGGAAATGTTACCCGCCCACGGCTACCCCCAATTAAAGCAGAAATACCCCCATCTTTACGGTCACTATGGCACCGCATGGCAGCATCAAACACGGGAATTTCCCCTATTCCCAGGCCCCATTGTGATGACCACAAATTGCTTGATGCCGCCCCATGATTCCTACAAAGACAAAGTTTTCACCCTTGGCCCTGTAGCTTGGCCCGGACTCAAGCATCTGGAAACCAGTGACTTTACACCCGTTATTCAACAGGCGTTAGAACTACCGGGATTCACTGAAGAAGGCGAACCGCGACAAGTACTGACAGGTTTTGCTCGTAACGCCGTCCTCAGTGTCGCTGGTGAAGTGATTGATGCTGTCAAACGAGGAGATATTCGCCACTTCTTCTTAGTTGGCGGTTGTGACGGTGCCAAGTCAGGACGCAACTACTACAGCGAATTCGTAGAAAAAGTGCCGAAAGATTGCGTAGTACTGACTCTCGCCTGTGGTAAGTTCCGCTTTTTTGATAAAGAACTGGGAGATATTGGCGGCATTCCTCGGTTGATGGATGTCGGTCAATGCAACGATGCTTACTCCGCGATTCAGATTGCTCTAGCGTTGTCGAATGCCTTTAATGTAGATGTAAATCAGTTGCCCTTATCGATGATTCTCTCTTGGTACGAGCAGAAAGCTGTATCGATCTTGCTAACACTGCTATATCTAGGAATTAAAGACATTCGCTTAGGGCCAACTTTGCCAGCCTTTATCTCACCCAATGTGTTCAAACTGCTGTCTGAAAAGTATAGTCTAAAAGCTATTACAACAGTGGATGAAGACTTAGCCGCTTGTCTCGCTTAAAAGACTGGGATTAGTTCGTAGGGTGGGCATTGTCTACATGATTTGAGTTTGAGCCGACAGGTCTATCCTAAGCCTTTGTGTTCTTTTATACTCCTCGGATTAACAGAAATGCCCATCTTCAGATAGGCAAAAGGAACTCGATGACGTGCTATTCTTGCGGATGTGTGAGGAGCAAGACGCGAACGTTATAACGAAAAAGCTCTTGGGGTCGAAACTCGGCAAGACTCCCAAGAGCTTTTTGACGCTAGGCTCTGACCGACCCAAAATTACCTCCAATCGGATATTATTCGAGCAGTTTTTGATTCGGATAACCGCCGAAAAAGGGTTGGGTTCAATCTTCAAATTGTTGAAGTTTTTTCTTACAATAAGAATATCAGCCATTTAATGGCATAACTAGACCTTATTGTTATGGCGAGAAAGAAACAAGTGAAGCCCTTAGAGGGCGAGGCATTAATTAATAAAGTCAAAGAGCTGTCTCAGTCGAGCAAAGAAGAAAAAGCTAGAGCCTGCGGCTACTATACCGTCACCAAAAACGGGATAGATCGAGTTAATATGATGAAGTTTCTCAATGCTCTGCTTGACGCAGAAGAGATTTCGTTAGATGCCCAACATGAAGGAAATGGTCGTGTGGGACGCAGCGCTAGCTACCGGGTTACGGTGCAGTCCAATGGGAACCTGCTGGTGGGTTCAGCTTACACGAAACAGTTGGGCTTAAAGCCAGGGGATGAATTTGCCATTGATTTAGGACGAAAGCACATTAAACTGATACCCATTTCGGAACAAGAAAACGAAGCCGTTACAGCTGCCTAACTCGACCGAGTAACGCTCTTGTTCGTAGCAAGAAAACTTTCAGAAGCTTGATGGCGAAAGCTACAGCCATGCGAGAATTTTACCTTGACAACACTTCGACCCCCGCTCTCCTAGTAGCGGGGGTTTCATTCTGTCAGTTAGAGTTGGCTATAATCAACACTTTCTGTATTCCTGATAACAAAAGGGGTTAAGCTTAACTGCTTCTCTAGACAGACGGATAAATAAGCCATAATCCTATTCGAGAAAGAGGCTCTTGCCTTAAAAACTACGTAAAAATAAATTCAAGCCTGAGTCGAAAGTAAGCGTAAATCAGCAACTAGATATGCGAGATTTATTCCGTGGCTATTATAAGCCAACATCGGAAGAATTAGCTGAAATATGGAAAAGTTGTATTTTTTCTTTTGATGCCAATGTTTTACTCCATATTTATTGTTATACCCCCGCCACGCGAGAGAGATTTTTTGAAATCTTTAATGGGCTGAAGGAGCGAATTTGGGTACCTCATCAAGCGGCTTATGAATATCAAAAGAATCGGCTCTATGTTATAGCTGATTCCTTGAAAGCTTATGAAGCTATTGAAAAAAACCTGACTAAAAAAACTCAAGAATTCAGAATTGATATTCTCAAGGATTACAAACGGCACCCATTTATCAATTCTCAGCAAATTATAGGAACTATTGAAAATGCCATAGAAGACGTTAAATCTCAGCTCAATGAGGCGAAAAGCCATCATCCTAACTATCTCGAATATGACCAGCCCAGAGAAATACTATCTGATTTGTTAGAAGGGAAAGTTGGTCAGCCTTACTCGGAAGAAGAACTGGAGAATATTTATCAAAAAGCTGAAAAGCGGTTCAGCTATAAAAAGCCTCCAGGATACAAAGATGCTAACAAGCCTGTTCCCCGAAGCTACGGAGATGTTGTTCTCTGGTTTCAGCTCATTGATTATGCAAGATTTCAGCAAAAGCCGCTAATTTTTGTCACAGATGATAATAAAGGAGATTGGTGGGTAAAAGTTAACAGAGAAAGTCTTGAACCTCGACCCGATTTAATTCAAGAAATTTTATCTGAGGTGGGGTTGGAAAAATTTAAATTTTATATGTATCACAGTGACCAATTTCTGGACTATGCTGAGACGTTTCTCGGTCTACCCTCTAATCCTGAAGCCGTTAACGAAGTTAGAGAAATAATCCTTCAAGATTCAAGAGAAAAGCGAATAACCGTTGAGTCTGATTATCTGCGTAGTGTGGGATATGATTCTTCAAATCAAGTGCTTGAAATTGAGTTTCAAAAGGGAGGAGTTTACCAGTATAAAGACGTGTCTGCTTTGGTTTATGCCGAGTTAATGAATGCCCCATCACATGGCAAGTATTTTAACGACAACATTAAGGATGCTGCGAGAGAAAAATTCGCTTTTCAGAACCGGAGAAGCGAGGGCATCATGTTGAAGCAGAAGACTGATATCCGCCCACGATTAACGCGAAGGCACCTACTTGGAATCTTTTTAGCAAGTATTACTGGGGCGATGGGAGCGGGATGCGCCACCAATTCTATGGAGAAAAATATATCAATGAACACAGACAAACAAAAGAATCAGGATAGACAGGCATCTATGAACGGACGCCTGCTGGCACGACCAACGCAGCCGACGGGAACAGCATCAGTCGGTCTGCAACCATTGGGACTTTCTGCCAAGCGCGACGGACTCCTCTACGTGCCCAAAAACTACCAAGCTTCCCGACCCGCACCGCTGGTGGTGATGCTGCACGGCGCAGGTGGTGATGCACCCGGCGGTTTGACTCCGTTCCAAAATCTCGCTGATGCGGCTGGACTCATCCTGCTAGCACCTGCCTCGCGCCGCCAGACGTGGGATGTGCTGTTCGGTGAGTACGGGCCCGATATCACCTTGATCGACCAGGCGCTGGCGCAGACATTTAGCCGCTACGCTGTAGACCCCAATCATATTGCGATCGAGGGCTTCTCTGACGGTGCCTCCTATGCGCTAAGTGTCGGCATCACCAACGGCGACTTGTTCACCCATGTCATCGCATTCTCACCGGGGTTTATGGCACCAGCTTCACAGGTTGGCGAACCGCGCCTGTTCATCTCGCACGGCACGCGAGACTCTGTTTTACCGATCGACGTTTGCAGCCGTAAGATAGTGCCGCAGGTGCGACGTGCTGGCTACGATGTGCTTTATCGGGAGTTCGACGGCCCGCACACAATTCCTCCTGCGATCGCAGACTCCGCACTGGACTGGTTCACGGCGTAGCGGGAGCGGCGTTTGTATAGCGCAGCACAGTTGTTGAAGGTTGCTCAGTAATAGTCGTTCCTATTGTCTTAAACGAAAACTTTAGAGGTTCGGCGATCGCTTGCATCCTTCAGTAGAGGATTGACCTACATCGCGCTTACAAGCGTTGGCGCAACTCTCGAATGGCAACTCCAGTGCCACGCTCCCTTGCTGTTTCTAAGCATTGAGCCACAATCGCTTGCAAATCAACGTCTGGAAAGTAGCGCGTCGTAGCTTGTTGTTGGTACTCGCTTTCCTGTAGACCATAGATGGTAAGTCGGCTTCGTTTCAGCAACCAAACCTCTGGTACCCGATACAGGGCATAATCGTTGGCATCGGTGTAGGTAGTCACGTCAATTTCGATCGCCAGATCGGGAGATGGATCGGTACCCCACTCCAAGCGATCACGTCCGACTACGGCTTGCCAGTTGTCGATGTAGAAGCAGTAATCTGGCTCGATGCCACCTTCTTCTGGCAACTCCATTGTGATGGGAGTAAAAGCTTCATAGTTGCGATTGGAGGCATCGAGTAGAGCTTTTACTATGTCAGCCAGAAGGTTGGCTTCACGTCCATGTTTGGGCAGAGGGGACATCAGCAAGATTTCTCCAGGACGGTACTTAATCCGAGGAATGGATGAATTCCCTCGGCTTTGGCATAAAGTGCGATAGTCTTGCCAGGAACCTAGCATTCGCACAACCGTTCCTGGTGGTAGTTGAATTTTGTCGCGTGAAATGAGAGCGTACATGAAGATTACTCCGCCGATAACCTCACGGCAACTTGATAACGACTTTATGTTAATCCGCTTATGCTGCGCTCTGCGCTTCGCTATCGCAGAGAGGGTATGAAGGTTAAGCAAAAAGCAAATTTTCAACCTAATCTACAAGACGTGCGATCGCACTGATTTCATCTAGGCATCATGCCGAATAACCTGCCTATCATAGAGAAGACTCTCTTGAGAGACATATAACTTCACTCTGGCATGGTTGCGGCTAGCGAGTTTCAGGACTATTTGCAAAGCATCTGTTTCTGCTCCGACTACAAACAGTGGTGGGCACATGGCGTTTTGACTGATACAGAGCGGGAGCAGTCAGAGCCGTTCGACTTCGATCTGCATGTAAAGGAGGTCAAACCTCAGCAGGATAAAGAGACTTCATCTGAAAACCCTTCTGCTCCTAATCCCCCATTGGCAGTAATCAAAGCGCTTCATCAGTATGTTGCTGGCACAAAACATGTCTTGTTGGTTGGACGGCCAGGAGCAGGAAAAACAAAAACGCTGTTTCGATATCTGCTGGAATTGGCAAAGCAGGCGTTGGATGATCCATCAGCAAGAATTCCTATCCTGGTTCAGCTAAAAGATTATAAAGTTCCATCAGACGATTACTCTGGGATAGTTCATCTCATTCGCAAGGACTTGGAAGAAAGTTGGGAGCTTTCTCTGAAGCTTGAGGAGATTCAACAGTATCTTTTCAAGGATCGAATATTCTTGTTGCTTGTTGATGGCTTAAATGAATTGTCCGCAAGTCGGGAAGCCCAGAAAGATATCAGACAGTTCCGGGAGAGGTGTCATAAAAGGCAAATTCCCATCGTCTTTGTAACGCGAGGTTTAGGATATCGGGATTTGGGAGTTGACACTCAACTGGAGATTCAACCGATTTCACTCGCAGATAGACAGCGATTTCTTGAGGAGCGAGTATCACCAAGCAATCGACAAAAGTTACAAAGGTGGCTTGATCGCGCACGACAGTCAGACTATACACCTTTCGTAATGTGGATGCTGGCGACAGTCTGTCAGCAAGCTAATTCATGCTCTCAATTAGAAAGCTTTAGTCTAGGAGAAGCCTTTCGGGAATTTGTGCGACTCTACCAAGATAGGCTCTACGAGGAAGGAAGGGTATCGGATGAGGAGTGTCAGGAGTGGGCTTCTAGACTGGAGCATCTAGCGTCCGAAATGATGACGGATAAAAGACCTAAAAATTTTGTTATTCCCAGAGTAACTGCGATCGAAATTCTAGGGTCAGAAGCATTGTTGAATAATTTGGTTTGGCATCATCTCCTTGTAGAGCGCCGAGGCAAAAGTGAGATTGAATTTTGTCACCAATTACTTCAGGAATACTATGTAGCAGGATGGCTCCGTCGTAGACTGCCTGATTTTCTCAAAGATGATAATAGTGGCAAAAAATTTCAATATGACTATCTCAACTACCTGAAATGGACAGAGCCGATTGCCATCATGCTTGGGCTACCGGAGATAAGTGAAAATCAGGCAAGAAACATAATAGAGCTGATGCTCGAAGTGGATTTGATGGTGGGAGCACGATTATCAGGAGAAGTAAAGCCGCAGCTTCAGGAACAAACCGTTAGGTTAGTGAGTGCAGCTAAATTATCCGATGAGGTAGAAGTTTCGGATTGGTTCCGGCTTGAACTTTTGGGAAGGACACAATCCGAGTTGGTGTTGCCAAAGCTCCAACAATTTCTGAAAAACTCGAATCTAGATATCGCCCGAAGAGCTGCTGCTTGGATAGGTTTTCTAGGGTATCAAGAGGCGATACCACACTTGCTCCAGATGCTGTCAGAGTTAGACAGATGGATTCCTCAAGAAAACGGTTCCAGAATGCTATCTGACAGGACAATGTCATTAGAAATAGAAATCATTGAGGCACTAGGGAAACTGTCTCAAGAAGATGCTGTCTTAAAACTACGTGAGTTTTTTTGTGAACCTTCAAGCTTCCTCTACTTTTTTATAGAGCCTAGAATTAATGATTTATTGGCGAAACTCGATCCAAAATTTAGTGTAGAAGAGTCATTTAAAATTTTAGAAAGCAGTAGAGATCCGAATCGAATTAGCCAAGCATCAGAATTACTAATTAAGGCAGGAAGTATAGATGCTCACTTTAAGTTAATTCAAAGATTAAACTGTGAGCAAGATACACAAATTCATGAATATCTTATCGATGCTTTAGGATTATTTGATATAGATGAAGCAGTATCAGCTCTAGCAAATCTGGTAAAAAGCCCGAATTCAGCTATCCGAGAGAAGGCTGCAAAAATTCTAATAAAACACGAGCGAGTAAACGCCATAAATGACCTCATTGATCACTTGGACGCTCCGGATTGGAATATTAGATGGTGTGCGGCGGTTGTTCTAGGCAAGTTCCGTAGCAGTACTGCTGTTTCAATTTTGTCAGAAGGCTTGTTAGATCAACATAATCGAGGTATCCGAAGAACTGCGGCTGAATTGCTCGGTATGAGCGACAACGATGAGGTAATTTCTCTACTGCTGTCTTCACTCGGAGATCCAGATTATGCTGTCCGCCGAAGCGCTGCAATTTCACTAGCTCAGTTTGATCGTCAAGAAGCTATTCCAGAACTCCTCAAAGCACTACGGCACTACTATCCTTCAGATGATTCCTATGCAAACAGTGAAGTTCCTTTCAAATGGGCCGAGGATAAGGTAGTTTTTATTCAAAAAATGACTTATGAAGTCTTAATGTCGCTTGGTGATGATGAGGCAATTCGAGCATGGATTTTTGAAAATAATGCTAGAGGTATCCGAGAGCAAGTAGCTGATGCATTAGGAAGATTCAATACTGAGGAGGTTATCAGTGGGCTGTTCGAGTCATTACGCAAAGGTTTCAAAGCGGCGGCTGTCCCATTGGGTAAACTTGGAAAGCAAGAAGTAGTACCAGAGTTGATTGAGCTACTACAAGATCCCAGCCAAATATCATCTAGCAATAAGGTTATCGATACTCTCGTTTTCCTTGCTTCTCTAGGTAATTTGTCGATAGTTTCAAAACTGCTCTCGATCCTTGAAAATATTAATGACTATAAACATACAGATTGCTATTTTACGAACAGAGTAGCAATAGTTCTGGCAAAAATTGAACACGAAGCAATGGCTAGCTATTTACCTGATTTGGTTAAGCTACTTCCAACCGAAGTGGGACAGCAAGCATCCTGGGCGATCGCTACCATCCAATCACGCTGTCAGTTCTACAGCTACGAAATTTATCAGCAAGCTCAGGAGGTAGAGAACTTAGGATTTGAAGATGATTTTATTAGAGATTTCTATGAAGACCTAGATAAAGTAATCTCTAATATTCAAGAAAATCCTGAACTGCGTCAGAGCGACAAAGAAGATCGATTGACTATAGACATCGTGAATCAATTGCGTATTTTAGGGTATGAAGCATCCCATGATACGAAAATTGGTGGTCATGTTGACCTGACCGTTAGAACAAGTAATTTTTTGTGGCTCGGAGAAGCAAAAATTTATAGAGACAACAGTTATTTATGGGGAGGTTTTCAACAACTCGCCACAAGATACTCAAGCGGTGATACCAATCAAGATCAGGGTGCTTTATTAATCTATATCTTTGATGAAGATGTCAGCTCAATTATGCAAAAATGGCAAAATTACTTGGTTGAAAAGAGCTTGCCCACTTATAGTTTCAAACCTTGCAAAATGAGAGGTTTAGCTTTTATATCAACTCATAGACATGAAAGATCAGGTCAAGCCTTTCATATCAGACATATCCCGGTCATGCTTCATTTTGCTCCCAAAGATAAAAGTGGACGACGTAGGAAAGAATCTCCTTAAACCCCAAAAACTGAATCGAAGGCTGACAATGCAAATCACGATCGAACTCCCTGACGATATTGCCAATCAACTGCAACTGCAACCTGCCAACATCTCCCGCCGAATTTTGGAACTCATCGCGGCTGACAACTATCGCCAAGGACGCATTGGAGCCGCCCAAGTCCGCCGAATGCTCAACTTCTCATCCCGTTGGGAAACCTACGAATTCCTCAAGCGTGAAAAAGCCTACTTACCTTATACTGAAGACGACTTGGAGCAGGATGCACAAGTGATTCGCAATGTTTTAGCTCAGGAATGATTATTGTTTCCAATACCTCCCCAATCAACTACCTAATCCTGATTGGTCACATCAACCTTTTACCCGAACTATTCGGTGCAATCATCATTCCCCAGGCAGTCTACAGCGAACTGTCCGATGCATCTGCCCCCTCACCTGTCCAAACTTGGATTGCAACTCCACCCGATTGGCTCAAAATTCAGCCTGTTAGCCAACCTTCGGATGCAATTCTCGATCTACTCGATCCGGGAGAACGCGAAGCCATTCTTTTAGCCCAAGAACTCAATGCAGATTTACTCTTGTTAGACGATATGAAGGCACGGCGCACCGCCACAGAAAGAGGGCTTGCCATCACAGGCATCCTCGGAATTCTAGATCAAGCCGCAACTATGAAACTCATCGATCTACCTGCTGCTGTCCAAAACCTTCAAAGTACATCCTTCTGGGCATCTGACAGTTTGTTTCAAAAGTTGTTAGATAAGCACTTGTGAACTACGTTACTTCGTAAATGGTATTGGTGGTGACTAGCGATCGCGAACTCCGCACTGGACTGGTTCACCCCATAGCGGGAATAAGTCACGGCATTTGTATAGCGCAGCACACTACAAGGGTAGTACCGGAGGCTGATGAAGCTCAAAGTCTATAGCTCGAACATGAATGAGTAATGCTCAACACTCCGATAGTCGGAAGATGATTCGCCTTGCGCTGCACTACAACGAAGCGTGCAGTCAATAAAAGCAAGCTCTAACTCTATGGAAACTCGACAACAACAAGTCACTCGAACTGGCAGTTACAATTACTTGCTGTTCCTGCCCTACGCTTATGAAACTCAAGATAAATGGCCGACAATCCTGTTCCTGCACGGTGCCGGGGAAAAAGGCTCTAACTTAGAATATGTCAAAAGGCACGGCGTTGCCAGGATTGTAGAGGAGCAACCAGACTTTCCCTTTATTGCCGTTTCTCCCCAATGTCCCCAAGGTGAGTATTGGTCGGTGCCGCGCTTGAGTATGCTTTTGGATGAAGTCGAAAGTTCCTACCGCGTTGACGTAGATCGGGTTTACCTGACAGGCATCAGCATGGGCGGTTATGGAACGTGGCGCTTGGCAGCAGCGCAACCGGATCGATTTGCTGCTATAGCGCCAATCTGTGGAGGTGGAAACCCAACTGATGCCTGCGATCTAAAAGATCTTCCGGTATGGGCATTTCATGGCGCACGCGATCGCATCGTTCCCATCAGCGAGTCTGAAAAGATGGTCGAGGCACTGAAAGCTTGCGGCGGCAATGTGAAGTTTACGGTGTACCCAGAAGCCGACCACGACTCGTGGACACAGACCTACAACAATCCAGCACTATTCGACTGGTTTAGACAGCATCAACGGGAGAGGGTTGCACATTAAAGCTAAGAAGGGGCAAAAATTTGAGTGTACTCGCTTTCAATCAGTTTGCTTTCTCTGAAAGTTGGCTTAATTACGTCTTCTTGAAAATCGGGTAAAGCAAAGGTTTTACCCCAGAGGGATTTGGAGTAATTCAATAAGCAGAAAACTGCATTAACTGACATATAAATAACAGGGAATGAATCGGGATTACATTCGCAAAAAAACAAAGCAACTGAATTTTACTACCAGCCAAATTTAACAAAATAAGTTGCTTTACTACATTGGTATTGATGCCAACTTTATTACTTTTGAGGATGCTAAAAAAATACAGAATTGTCATCTTTCCCCAGAAGTAAAAACACTGTTTCTCACTTGGCTACGACGCAATGCCAACGAAATTGGTCTAACTAAAGCGAGCTAACTTTCTAGACAGCTATCTATAAATGAAGTAAAAAAGTACAAGTCAAGAGAACGTTTTACTCAGAAGCCTGTATTCGTAATCACAGATTGAATTAACATCAAACCCCTTCTCACGCTAGAAGTAGGATGAAACTGTAGAAGTTATTCTTATAAGTACCTTCAGTTAAAAACCATCCAGATATAAGCTGTACTGCATTCAGATATCAGCCAACCTATTTCTGAAGTTCAGCCGACTTGATGAAGTGGGATGGTTTATTCCTGGAAATTTTCTTATTTTGTCAGGTTTATTAACATCAATTGAATAAAAGATGGAGACAAAATGTTATTAAATGAGAACTGTGGGCAGTTAGTGATTATCGGCGGAGCGGAGGACAGAAGCGGAGAATGCACCATCCTTCGGGAGTTCGTTCGACGTGCTGGAGGCAGCCAAGCGCGAATTGTGATTATGACAGTTGCAACATCACTGCCCAAAGAAGTGGGAGATGACTATATCAATGCGTTTGAGCGCTTTGGAGTCGAGGATGTTCGCGTCGTTGACACTGAAGATCGTGAAGCGGCAAGTGACGGGAGTGCCTTGGCAGCAATTGAGAAAGCCACTGGCGTATTTTTTACGGGTGGAAACCAGGCTCGCATCACAAGCGTACTTAGGGATACCGAGCTGCATAAGCTGCTTCACCAAAGGTTGTCTGAAGGAATGGTGATCGGAGGCACGAGCGCAGGAGCTGCCATGATGCCAGAAGTGATGATTGTTGAAGGAGACTGTGAGACTAATCCTCGGATGGAGATTGTGGAACTGGAACCTGGTATGGGTTTCCTCCCTGGGGCGGCGATCGATCAGCATTTCCTACAGCGTGGACGTATAGGACGCTTACTCTCAGCCGTCACACAGCAGCCAGTTGTCTTGGGATTCGGCATTGACGAGAATACAGCCGTGGTGGTGAACGGTAACGAGTTTGAAGTGATTGGAGAAGGCGCTGTTACTGTTGTCGATGTAGCAGAAATTACCCATACCAACCTAAATCAAATCTTGAAGGATGAGGATTTAGCGCTTTGCGGAGTCAATTTACATATTCTTCCTCATGGGTACCGATTTGACTTGAAAACGCGCAAGCCTATTGTTTAGAGGGCAAACTCTGCACTGGGCTGGTTCACCATGTAGCGCGAATAAATCGCAACGTTTGTATAGCGCAACACACTACGAGGAGAGTACTCAAGAGAGATGAACCTCAAAGCCTATAGCTCGAACATAAATGAGTAAAGTGAGGCATCATTCCCAACTCCCATCGATCGCGATCGCGTTGAGGCTCGTTACGATCGCGGTTTTCTCTATGTAGATGTATCCCCTACCAAGGAACAGGTTATGGCAAAAAAAGAATCGTTTTCTCCTATAGAAGACCAGTTTACGCCAATCTCAGACTCTCCTGGCACCAACTCAACAGACTTGGATATGCCGGAAGATAGCCCAGATCCAACTCATGTACCTGATCCAGGTGTACACGTTACTTTAAGCGATTCCGCAAGCGATCCTCTAAGCACTTTTCCGGTATCGGATGACGAAACCACCGAACAGCTACAAGCAGCCGAGGATATCGAACAAGCTCAAGACCCACAAATGGACTAACTGCCGTAGTTGTGCTTGCGATCGCCCATTCCATTGGGGATGCCGCTCGATTAATTTGTTGGTCGCAATTCCTCTGAGGGCCAAGCCGTAGCGCAAGCGTGAGCCTCCTTGCGACATTAAGATGAATTAATGTGTCCTCCGTGCCCATCCTTGTATGCCTCAACGCAATAAACAAATAACCAACGCTCAGGCTCCAGCCCGGTTAGGTCTTATCCTGGCGTTTTATGCCTTTATTGCGATCGGCATGGCGGAAGGTGGCTTGGGTGTGCTGCTGCCCTCGATCATGCAAACCTTCCATCTCACTCCAGCATCAGTTACACTGCTGTTTCTCAGCCAGATTACAGGCTATCTTGTGGCTGCCTTTACGAGCAGCCTGCTAAGCAATCAGATAGGGTTGGCTCGCATGTTACTGCTTGCCTCTACTCTCTTGACTGGTGCCTTGATGATTTACGCCAGTGCCCCACTTTGGGCAGTTATGGTTGCAACGGGTACGGTTCTGGGCTTGGGAATTGGTTTGATTGATGCGGGCATCAACACCTATATCGTCAGCAATCC
>JBFLZA010000042.1:0-23436 GCA_040756535.1 Cyanobacteriota bacterium | reverse complement strand
ACATACGTTTCACCCTACTAATGCCTTTCCCAATCAGCTAATGCTTTGATTGCAGATATCCTTTTCAGGCGAACCTCTCCAAGGGGTCTGTCCTTTTCAATGAGTTGAAAACATCATAACCTTGAAATGCTGATTCAGCTTCAGCATTTATACTTACTGCATCATTGAGCATGGCAGGCGTTAAGTAGGTAGACACAAATAAACGACGGTATGTCAACCAATGTTAAGAGCGTCAAATCCTCTGCCCTTCTGCCTTCTGCCTTCTGCCCTCTGCCTTGCTTCAACAGTAAATATTAATGCCGACCTACTTAGCGTAGCGGCACGCAGCACGACGCCTACTTCACAAGATTGGATAACTGCTTTTTTGGCAATCTATTCCCAATACTGAATCACGCCCCATTGTCCATTCGTCAACCACTCAGAGTCTTCTTTTTTTAGTGCCTCCACCTGTTCTAATTGAAGACCTACGGCAAGTTCTGACTTGAGGGTGCGTAGCGCAACAAATGGTGCAGGAAAGTAGCAAACAATATCTTCAAAAGGAGTGGTAAATGGCCAGTGGCGATCGCCCAAACATCGGCGGTAATTCGCATCTCCTTTGATTACAATTAAGCTGGATTGAGCCAATTCCTGCCGTAAGGATGCGGGCATTTCCCAAAAGGCTAAGGGAGATGTCCAAAAATAATTGTCACGGCAGAGTAAACGACCTTGATCAATATGGTCTTGCAGGCGATGCGCGAGGCATTGAACTTCCTCATTACTATCAGCCGCGAGAAACTCTAGGGTGTAGTGTACATCCTTAATCATCGCATCGGAGACGAAGGTAGGATGAGGCTTCAGGTTCAAGTAAATCACTCCAGCAGCCTGACTTGTTAACAGGAAGTCTGCTACACATAAATCGCAGATTAGTTCAAAGCCTGCATTGTCCACGATAATGTCAATGCGTTCCCCTTGAAAGCTAGCAACTCGGTCAGCAATTCTGGATGTATCGTCTACTAATATGTGGCTCTGCTCTAGGTGAATCTCGCTGCTGTGGTCGAGTTCTTCGGCATCGACAGGCCAAAGACTCAAATCAGCTCTGTTCCCCCACAACACGGAATACAGTAGGGCAATCAAACTATTGCGATCGCTTTTACCATCCTCTTGTTGCTCTTGCTCGTTCCAGTGGTTAACTCGTGTGCTCAATTCCCGGATGGAACGAATTGTTGTTTCCAAACCCCTACGTTTTTGCAGTGCAAATGGATCGACACCTTGGTAAGCTCCTGCTTGGAAGTAATGGGTTGCCTCTAGGATGCGGCGGTAGAAGTATGCCTCTGCAAAATACCAGGGAATATCTAGCCAGCGTTTTCCTACCATAGGTTCCAAATATTTAGCCCATGCTGTCACATCTGGCGCTTGGTCGTCTTGGAGTAAACGCACAATTCCATTCGGCAATTCCTGAATCAGGCTTTCCAGGTTTTCCACAATTGAGGAGGGAAAGTCGTTTTCATCGATTACCCGCCGGACAATGGCTGGCATCCGTTGAATCAAGGTGAAGTAGGCAAAAGAGCCTTCCTCTGACATCATCAGCGGTGGGGGAATGGGTAATCGAGGGGATTGACCTTGAGAACTCGTCAAATTTTCCGGTTCAACCACGGGCTTACCAGTTTGGCTTATTCAGTTTGATTTTACCTGCCTATGGGGGAAGGTGCTCTCGAAACTAAGAGCGATTCAATCAGGGAGCGATCGCTCCTTGGAGTTTGCCCCTTACGATTACGTTTCAAAAACTAACGACTGATTCTGTTAACTTAAGACTTACACTCCATTTACATCAATTTCGATATTGCGTTACGCGCCCTTCGTTGCGCTAACGGCTACAGAAGATTTGCCCAGTCCCTTAAACAAGGGGGAGTGAGCCGACTTTCTGTTAGTATCATCGTTCCCAAATGTGCGATCGCGTTTTGTTCAGATTTGGCTCAAAGAGATTCAGTCACTTCCCATCTAACTGTGTTGCCATGTCAGAAGAACAAATCAATCAAGAGGAGCCGATATCGCCCTTAAAAAGGCTACGGATTCAAGCGGGTTTAACTCAAGCTGAACTCGCTAGACAAATTCCTGATAAAACTGGAATTAAACCCATATCTCAAAGAGCCGTAAGTGCTTGGGAGAGGGGAGAATATCAACCAGAGCTCACCATTCTCCAAATGAAGGCATTTTGCCGAGCATTGCGTGTTACCCTCGACGAGTTGCCCGATGACTGCGGTCCACCCAAGCGTTCATCCCCAAGGAAAAATGACTGAGTGTTCTTATGAGTTGCCATCAGGGTGTATTGTCCGTCCAGCTTGTGCTAAGGATATCTGGACAATTCGGAAATTAGTGCTGAGTGCAAAACTCGATCCTACCCAATTGCGCTGGTCACAGTTTTGGGTGATTGAATGCGTTGGGCGAGTAATCGCTTGTGGGCAGTTGCGTAGCTTTCCGGGGGCGCAAGAACTCGGTAGTTTAGTGGTTGCATCGGCTTGGCAAGGTCGGGGTTTGGGGAGCTATTTGGTTCACTATCTCATTCAAGAGGCAACCCAACCGTTGTATCTAGAATGCTTAGGTAGCAGGCTGGCCAAATTTTATACTCGCTTCGGGTTTGTGCCGATTGCTTGGCAGGAACTACCACCCCCTCTCAAACGAAAGTTTGGCGTTTCTCAATTTGCTTCCAAACTACTGCCCATGATTTCTGTGACAATCATGCAGTATCGAGGTTCTTGACGGAGAAATTGCTCAGGACTTACGCAGTAACTCTACTTGTAGGGTGCTTATGCTAGCATCGGCCTTACTGTTAGGGTCTTACGGAGAAGTTTGCGTAAGTCCTGTACTCTTAATCAACTGAAACGCGATCGCAAAAGTACGTTTTTGCCGCAGAATTTGATTAAAGACTCTCGTAGGTAAGTTCCTGATTTGCCCAGTGAGTTTCTTCCAGGAATTCTCTAAATGTCGTCAGAAGTCCGGGAAACTCCTTTTCTCTCAACTGCTTGACATCGGCTTGATAACCCTTGTTGCGATACCACTGAATTAGATCGAACAGTTCCTTACGGAAAAGGAGTAAGAAAATCCAAGGGGGTACTTCTTTGTGGACAACAGGTTTTCCCTGTACCTGAGAAAATTTCTCTGCCATCTGCTTGGGAGTCAGTACATCCCCAGCAAGTTCAATGTCTTGACCAATGTACTTAGAGGGATGTTTTATTACGTAAGCAGCAACACGACCCATATCCTTGGTTGTAATCAGATGGAGAGGCTTGTCAGGCTGAACGGAGAAGGGGAAGCTACCTTTGAGGATGGACGGTCGCGTATACTTCTTCCAAAACTCCTCCATAAACAAGCAAGCTCGCAACATGGTTGTCGGTAAACCCGCTTCTTTCAGTATTTGCTCTACCTGGTATTTTTGTTCAATGTGACCAATGCCAGAATTTCGCTCTGCTCCACCTGCGGAATTATAGACAAAGTGTTCAATGTTGACTTTTTTCGCTGCTTGTGCCAATCGCTTTGCCCTCTCGACCTCTTGGGGGTCGGGTTTACCTGAGTCCGCCGCAGTGGCGTGGCAATAAACCGCCGAAACCCCGGCAAAGGCGGCTTCAAGTGAGTCCTCATCATCCAAGTTGGCTTCAACCAACTCGACTCCTGCATCGTTCAACTTGGATAAGGAAGGACGGTTAAGGTCAATTTTGCGAGTGAGGACACGTAGATTAGTTACTCCCTGTTCGAGAAATCCCTTGACGACATTTCCACCCGTGCCTCCGGTAACTCCGATGAGCAGGATTTTACCCATTTTCGACTCTGCCTCAAACGTTCGTCTTGATTCTATTTAATCGTCAAGCAGCGCGATCGCTAATTTGAAAATAGGAGTCAGGAGTCAGAAGTCAGGAGTCAGGAGAGGTAATTTTTCATTTTTTCGTTGTGAGCCTTAGCACATGAACGTCTAATTTGGAATTACCCGGAACCTTAAAAATATCTTCATTTCCCGGCAATCTGGACAATCTGATGTACGATTAGCAGCAAATCATTGGTTCAACTAGCGGGCGTTAGCTGAAATCAACGTTGGGAGAAGCATCAAGAAGCATGGCAGCAAATACTGAAATGATAGACTCATTCAGGGCTTTAGCACTTCAGGTAACGTGCCGCGCTGTTAACCAAGCGAGTAATCGCCAAGAAGCGCGATCGCTCATGCAAGAAACGATCAGCCGATTAGGGCAACAAATCGCTGCTAGTATCGCTTTTATTGGCTTTGACTGCAAGTTAGTGGTGCTACCTGAATATTTCCTAACCGGCTTCCCCATAGGAGAATCGCTAGCCGTCTGGGCCCAAAAAGCTTGTTTAGAGATGGATGGTGCTGAGTATGAGGCACTCGGCCAAATTGCCCAAAAGCAGGGCATATTTATCGCTGGAAACGCCTATGAACTCGATCGCAACTTTCCGGGATTGTACTTTCAGACGTCTTTTGTACTCGATCCATCTGGATCGATAGTTTTGCGATATCGCCGCCTCAATTCCATGTTTGCCCCCACACCGCACGATGTATGGGATAAGTATCTTGATTGCTATGGACTTGAGGGTGTGTTTCCGGTTGCTAAAACTGAGATTGGTAATTTGGCTGCGATCGCATCTGAAGAAATCTTATATCCTGAAGTTGCACGGTGCTTAGCTATGCGAGGGGCGGAAATTTTTCTGCACTCGACTTCAGAGGTGTCTGGAAATACGCTAACACCCAAAAATGCCGCCAAGATTTCTCGTGCCGTCGAGAATATGGCATATGTAATCTCAGCCAATTCAGCAGGCATCGCCAATATCCCCATCCCCACAGCTTCAACGGACGGTGGCTCTAAGATTGTTGACTATCGAGGATTAATTTTAGCCGAAACGGGTTCGGGAGAGAGTATGGCAGCGTTTGCGGAGATTGACCTCGCGGCTTTGCGTCGATACCGCCGCCGTCCGGGATTAAATAACCTGCTCTCCCGACAACGTTTAGAACTGTATGCAGAAAGCTACCGCCAGTCTCACTTTTACCCTGCCAATACTATGCTTGAGGGAGAAGTAGACCGCAAACACTTTATCCAAACTCAGCGAGAAACCATCGAGCGTTTAATTAAGCTGGGAATCATATGAACTATGGGTGCCAAAATTGATGTTCGCAATCCCCGAAACGGCAAAGTTGATTATTGGATTACACCACCGACATCCGAACAACTTGCCACTCAATGTAAGCAGTTGCGCGAAGCTCAAATCGATTGGCAGCAGGGGGGTTTAGAGCAGCGAATTGAGGCGTTGCAGCAGTGGAAACACGCCATACTCGCTCAAAAAGATGAGATTACCAAAGCTTTAGTCAGCGACACAGGAAGACTATCTGTATCCCGACTAGAAATTGACTCTTTTATCTCCGGCATCGATCGCTGGTGTCGATTAGCACCAGAATTGTTAGCAAAAGAGGATGAAAAAGCAACGGCAATTCCATTTATTCAGCTACAACAGGAATTCGTTCCTTACTCCTTAGTTGGCGTCATCAGTCCGTGGAATTTTCCTTTGTTGCTTTCTACGATTGATACTATTCCCGCATTACTGGCAGGCTGCGCTGTTGTCGTAAAACCCAGCGAAATTGCTCCCCGTTTTATTCAACCACTGCTAGAAACAATTGCATTCGTTCCCAAATTACAGCATGTCTTAGCCTACGTTGCAGGTGCAGGAGATACAGGGCAAGCTTTAATCGAAAACATAGATTTAGTCTGCTTTACAGGTAGTGTAGCAACGGGCAAAAAAGTAGCAGAAGCAGCAGCAAAACGATTCATTCCCGCCTTTTTGGAATTAGGGGGAAAAGACCCGGCGATAGTATTGGAATCAGCTAATTTAGAACTAGCTACCTCGGCAATCTTGTGGGGTTCAGTCGTTAATACTGGACAATCATGTCTCTCCATTGAGCGCATTTATGTTGCCCAATCCATTTTTGATAATTTCGTCGAGAAACTGGTAGAAAAGGCCCAAGGTCTTCAACTAACTTATCCATCTGTTGAAAGTGGAGAAATTGGTCCCATTATTGCAGAAAGACAAGCGGCTATCATTGCCGAACAATTACGCGATGCAGTTGAAAAGGGGGCAATTATTCACTGCGGCGGCGAGATTGAAGAATTGGATGGGGGTTTGTGGTGCCGCCCTACAGTTCTGACTCAGGTTAATCATTCCATGAAGGTGATGACAGAAGAAACCTTCGGCCCAATTATGCCTGTGATGCCATTTTCCACAATTGAGGAAGCGATCGCACTGGCGAATGATACGATTTATGGACTCAGTGCGGCTGTTTTTGCAGGTTCGACAGAGGAAGCCTTAGAAGTAGCAAGTCGTATCGATGCTGGTGCCATCAGTATCAACGATGCCGCCTTAACAGCCATCATGCACGAAGCCGAGAAGAACTCTTTCAAATTTTCCGGCATGGGGGGTTCGCGCATGGGTGCGGCTGGCCTCAAACGCTTTATGCGAAAAAAAGCTTTTTTGATTAAAACCAAGCCGATTCCTGACCCTTGGTGGTTTAATAGCCACTAATTCAGTTATTCATTGGCAGAAAATGGAGGATTAGCCATGTCTAGCATCCGAGATGAAATGCCCGTACTCGCCCGACATGAGGGCGACTGGGTGGGTAAGTATACGCTCGTCAATCTTGAGGGGACTATTCTCGATCAGCATGACTCACATTTAACCTGCCAGTTTCCAGAAGACGAGTCTTATTCTTATTACCAAATCAATCGCTACAAATGGGCTGATGGGAAACAGGAAGAGCATCTATTCCCAGGAACCTATCGAGACAAAACCCTGTG
Source organism: Cyanobacteriota bacterium (assembly GCA_040756535.1). Classification (GTDB taxonomy): domain Bacteria; phylum Cyanobacteriota; class Cyanobacteriia; order Cyanobacteriales; family Coleofasciculaceae; genus JBFLZA01. The sequence goes on along the minus strand of JBFLZA010000042.1, from coordinate 16,612 downwards.
GTTTGATACCGAGCGCATTCAAGGAAAAGCCTGGGAAGCGGATGATTCAACGATTATTTTGTGGTTCGGTTACAAAACTATACCCAATGCGTACTTATACGAGATGATTCAGATTAGTCCTTGCAATAACCATCGCGCCCGCACCTGGCACTGGTTTAAGGACAATCAAATTTACCAACGCACATTGATTCAAGAACAACGGATGCAGTAGTAATCTTTAACGATTGAATGGTTCAATTAGCAGACTTCAGTTTAGTAGCTTAGAAAACAGAACTTTAAATAAAGATTATCCTCTGATGTGGGGATTATGGGGAATGCGATCGCGGTTTCAGTCAAAATGCGATCGCTCTCAAACTCCTTGACATGAATGCTGGTGCCTATACGTTAAGTCTTGTGGTACTGTCGGCAGTATTTTTTTCCGGTTGATTGTTCCTGATGGCTTTGAGATGGGAACTCTAAGTATGAGTTCCTCCAACCAGAGTCAACATCTAACCTCATGTCAAATTGGACAGTCACCTTTACAGATACCTTTCTCAACGAGCTACTGAACTTGCCTCCAAGCGTGAGCAGGCGAGTGAGCAAAAAAGTCAAAATTTTGGAACAAGACCCCATTTCAGCCCAAGGAGATGCCAAAAAATTAGAAGTATATGAAAATATCTACCGCGTTCGGATTGGCGACTATCGACTGCTTTACAACTTTAGCCAGAGTTGGGTTAAGCTACTGTGTGTTCGCCATCGAGACAGAGTTTACCAGGACTTTCAGCCTACTTCTGATACGCTTCCTCCTCCGTCTCCTTCGATAGACCTTGAACAACAGGAATCTCAGGTTGCTGTATTAACTCCTGTAAAAGTTCACAACAAACGGTCTGCCTCAGTTGATACTGTTCCCAACAACAGTACTACCACAGCACTACCCTGTGTACTCACCGAATTCCTGCTAAAACAGTGGCACATCCCCTCAGAATACTGGTCTGATTTGCTGAATGTGCCCAATTCTGAAGCCATACTTGAACTGCCTTTTCCTGACAAATTTCTCAACCGCATTCTTGATAACCTCTTCCCCCGCTCGATTGAAGAAATTGTTACTCAAACTGAATATGTACTTCAAGAACCAGAAGACCTAGAGCGCTTTGTTGAAGGCAACCTGATCACTTTCTTACTTAAGCTTGACCCTGAACAAGAAAAACTGCGAAACATTGAAAGCAGCCACCCTATCCTCATCAAAGGTGGTCCTGGAACAGGCAAATCGACCCTAGCACTCTACCGAGTGCAAAAGCTGGTTGAGGATGGCTGTAAACCCATTTTGTTCACTACTTACACTAATACCCTAGTGAACTACTCGAAACAATTGTTAGAACAACTTTTAGGACAACCTTTAGAAGCAGTAGGAGTGGAAGTGACTACGGTTGATGCCCTTGCCCATCGATACTATATCGAGCATTATGGTGATCCAACTTTTGCCAGAGAGAACCAGTGCTTGGGTTGTTTACAAAAGGCAATAGAGATTACAGAAATTCCCGCAAGTAGTGTTAGCGATCGCAAAGCTATCCAAGAGAAGCTAAAGGAATTGGGACTCTCATACCTATTGGAAGAAATTCTCGATGTTATAGAAGCCAGAGGGCTTTCGACGCTCAAAGAGTACCTTGCGCTTAAACGACGAGGACGCTTAATTCCCTTGAGAGCCAATATCCGGCAAGCTATCTGGGCTATCTATCAAACCTGGCAGGAACGGATGACCCACAACGGTTATATAACCTGGGAACAACTGCGCCGCAAAGCCTTAGAAAAGGCTACCCAACTACCAGAAAAGCCCTATCAAGCGGTAATCGTTGATGAAGCACAAGACCTCTCACCCGTCGCCCTGCGCTTCTTATTAGCCTTAGTCCCCTCCTTTGACAGAGTTTACCTCACAGCGGATGCTTCTCAATCTCTGTTTCAGCAAGGCTTTAGCTGGAAACAGATTCATGATGAACTAAAAGTAACGTCGTATCGGATTCTGCGGCGTAACTACCGCAACACCGAGCAAATTGCTATCGCTTGTGCCAGCATTCTTCAGGGCACTGACGCTGGCGATGCAGAATGTTTAGCGCAGGAACCTTCTGCTTATCAAGGTGATATGCCAACACTGCTCTTAGTGGATGATCGAGACAAGGAAATTAAGGCAATTCGAGATTTTCTCTCCAATGCAGCACGGCAATTCCGTCTCCCAATCCACGGCAGTGCTGTCCTGTGCCCCAATCAGCAAGTATGTCAAGATATTGCCCAGCGACTCACCAGCATCGGAATGAACGCTGAATTTGTTTCGGGCAAAAGGCTCGATATCAATAAGCCCCATATCAAAGTTTTAACCATCCACTCAGCTAAGGGCTTGGAGTTTCCTTTTGTAGTCATGGTTGGATTGAATCAGGGACTCCTACCCTATCTACGGCCTAATCTGCCCTCAGATGAAATCTCCGTTGCGATCGATGAACAGCGCCGCCTCTTCTATGTGGGTTGCTCCCGTGCAATGCGAGCTTTGATGGTTTGTGGTTCTCGGTTAAAACCTTCTACTTTTCTAGAATCCCTCTGTTCCCCTGAGTGGCAAAGGCAGGAGTTTTGATGAAGAAGTAGAGATATTGTGCCAGAACATCTGATCATTTAGAAGAATTGATCTGGGGCGGTTTCCATACATAAAAGATCGCCCCTCTCACCTTCCTACAACACACCCTTAGAACTGGGGATCGCCCCGGCACGACGGGGATCGATTTCCACTGCCATCCGCACTGCCCGTGCAAAGGCCTTGAACGTTGCCTCAATGATGTGGTGGGAGTTAATCCCGTCTAGTTGACGAATGTGTAGCGTCATCTGGCTATGATTGACCACTGCGACAAAGAATTCTCGCACTAACTGAGTGTCGTAAGTTCCTACACGCTGCGTGGGAATCTCCAAGCCGTAGCTTAAGTGAGGACGCCCGGAAAAATCGAGGGCAACTTGCACCAAAGCCTCATCTAGAGGGGCGAGGAAATGACCAAAGCGAACGATCCCCTTGCGATCGCTTAATGCTTCTTTCAACGCCATTCCTAATGTAATCCCCACATCCTCATTGGTGTGGTGGTCATCAATTTCCAAATCTCCCGTCGCCCGCACGTCGAGATCAATCAGCCCATGGGAGGAAATCTGATGCAGCATATGATCTAAAAACGGGATACCCGTAGCGGCAGTACAAGCACCTGTACCATCTAAATTCAGGCTGACTTGTACATCAGTTTCGCCTGTGGTGCGTTTAACAGAGGCTGTTCGGGTGGGAAATGATTGAGGGATTTCGGAATTGAGAAGGGTGCGATCGCTAATTTGCATAAAGCCTAAACTTTTGTGTACTTCCAGGGGAGGGGGGTTGAAAGTTGCAAGTTATCAGGTTGGAGGTTATCAAGACAACACGCCAACTTTCAACCGTTTAACTTTCAACCCAACAACTTACATTCCCATTATTTCGTAACCGGCATCTACGTATAAAACTTGACCAGTAATTCCACTGGATAAATCACTGCACAAAAAGGCCGCCGCATTCCCCACTTCCAACTGGGTTACAGTCCGCCGCAAGGGTGCTGTTTGCTCGACATGATGAATCATATCGAGAATGCCTCCGACAGCCGATGACGCTAAAGTCCGGATCGGCCCAGCCGAAATCGCATTCACCCGAATATTGTTGGGGCCCAGTTCTGAGGCCAGGTAGCGGACACTCATTTCCAGCCCTGCTTTAGCAATGCCCATTATGTTGTAGTTAGGAATCACCTTAACTCCCCCTAGGTAGGTGAGAGTGACAATACTACCCCCTTCTGTCATCAAGGGCTTAGCGGCCTTTGCGAGTTGAGTCAGGGAGTATGTGCTGATTTCTAAGGCTTGGGTAAAGTCAGCCCTTGAGACATTACTAAAGTCTCCCGATAAAGCATCTTTACTGGCAAAGGCAAGGCAATGAATCAGGATATCGAGTTTACCCCATTGGTTTGCGATCGCCTCAAACGTTGCCTCAATTTGAGCTTCATCTTGGACATTACAAGGCAAAAAGATACTAGGAGCAAGGGGTTCTACCAGTTCCTTGACTTTTTTCTCAAAGCGACCTTTCTCATCTGGCAGATACGTCACCCCCAAATTTGCGCCTGCTTTGTGCAGTTGCTGAGCAATACCCCAAGCGATGGAGCGATTATTAGCAATGCCAGTTACAAGAGCGTTTTTTCCGGTCAAATCAAGCATGATAATTTATAAAGCGAGTTGAATGACTACTTGAAGAGTAATTGTCAAATGCTACCGCACGGTGTATGACGGTGTATTATGACCCCAAAGGTCAGCTCTCTACTTGATGAGTCAGTTAGAACCTGACATCTCAAAAAATTATGTAGCAAGTTGTACAAAAAACTATCTTGGAGTCAGTTAAGTATTCTTGAATACATTCAGGAACGTTCCACAGCCGGTTCGTGAGTCTCAAGCTTCACCGGCAGTTCATTAACTAACACGCCAGGGCGTTGGCAAGAGAGCGAGGGATTATGGTCGTGACGCAAAATAGACCGCTAGCTGCTGTGTTCCGTCAGATGGGAGGTGGAGCGTTTCCACCCGTTGTTGAAACCTTTGAGCGGGGCAAAACTATATTTTTCCCAGGAGATCCAGCCGAACGGGTCTACTTTTTACTTAAAGGTGCCGTAAAGCTTTCCAGAGTTTACGAGGCTGGGGAAGAAATCACCGTGGCACTGCTGCGAGAAAACAGTGTCTTTGGTGTCCTGTCACTGATTACAGGGCACCGCTCTGATCGCTTCTACCACGCCGTCGCCTTTACACCGGTGGAATTACTTTCCGCACCCATTGACCAAGTTGAGCAGGCGCTTAAGGACAACCCAGAGCTATCGATGTTGATGCTGCGGGGGCTATCCTCTCGCATCCTGCAAACGGAAATGATGATTGAGACATTAGCTCACCGAGATATGGGTTCTCGCTTGGTTAGTTTCTTGTTGATTCTCTGCCGCGACTTCGGAGTGCCTACGGCAGAGGGGATTACGATTGACTTGAAGCTATCTCATCAAGCGATCGCAGAAGCCATTGGCTCAACTCGTGTCACCGTTACCCGTTTACTGGGAGATCTGCGTACAGAAAAAATGATTTCTATTCACAAGAAAAAAATTACCGTCCACAACCCGGTCGTGTTGAGTCAGCAGTTCACCTAATAACAGAAAAAGAGTGGAAATTATCGCAACATTCAGAGCAACCTAAAAAAATCTGGTAGAAACTCATCGGACACTCTCCCCACCATTTGGAGTGAGAATTTCTCCCGCACAGATCGGGTAAAGGGCTTTCTACGCAGTTTAGAGCTAAGACGGATTGAAAAATTCCTACATTGTTTGTCCAAAAAAAAACCTAACGCCATACAAGCATAAGATAGGCTGTATCTGGACAGACTAAGCGTAGGCGATGACCAGCGGTTATATCCTAATTGTGTCAATTTTGGTGTTGGGAGGAGTACTCGCAACATTAGGCGATCGCATTGGCACAAAAGTGGGCAAGGCGCGGCTGAGTTTGTTTAAGCTACGCCCTCGCAAGACGGCTACGTTAGTCACAGTCATTACGGGTAGCCTGATTTCTGCCTCGACTTTAGGGATTTTGTTGGCGTTAAGCGGCTCACTACGGGATGGACTTTGGCGACTTGACGACATTAAACGAGAACGGAGAATTGCTCTTGGTGAAGTCGAAAAACTTAATGCTCAAAAAAGTCAGATAGAGACAGAATTAACTAAAGCCAGAGCTGAGCAAGCAGAAGCTCAAAAGCGTTTAGATGCTATTAATAAAAGTTTCCAGCAAGCTCAAGCTCAATTGAAAGATATATCTCAGCAGGCTAGAGTTCTGCGATCGGAAATTCAGTCACTCCTAGCTGAACGCCAGCAGCTATTCCAGCAACGGAATCAACTCAGTGAGCAAATTACTCAACTACAGGCTCAAGTTACTCAATTAAAAGAATTAGTAGCCCAACGCGACGCAGAACTTGCTCAGAAAACTCAAGCGATCAACGAGAGTGAAGCTCGTCTTAAAGAACTACAACGACTATACCGAGAAGAGCTACAAACTCGTGAAGCCCGCTTTAAAGCACGCGAACAACAATTGAGAGAAGCGATTAAAGAGAGTGAAGCCCGTCTCCTAGAACTTCAGCGGCAATATCAAGAGGAGCTGCAAACCCGTGAAGCTCGCTTCAAAGCACGCGAACAACAATTGAAAGAAGCGATCGCCCGACGCGAAATTCGCCTCAAAGAACTCGAACAAGAACTCACACAACGAGAAAACCAACTGGTTGAACGGAACAAACAACTAGAAGAACGAGAAAAACAGCTAGCTTTTTTAGAAAAGGAAGTCGAAACATTAGAACAATATTATCAAAACTATCAAGCCTTGCGTCAGGGGAATGTTGCTCTAATTCGGGGTCAAGTTCTAGCCTTTGGCGTGGTACGAATTGTTGACCCAAAAGCGGCTAATGAAGCTGTCGAACAGTTATTGCGAGAAGCGAATCGGACAGCTGTTAAAATTACTCACCAAGGCCGAAGTCATTCCGATGAACCGCTAGTACAAATTCCCAAATCCCAAGTTGAACAATTAATTAACCAGATTAAAGGCGGCGAAGACTATGTAGTGCGAATTCTCTCAGCGGGTAACTACGTTGAGGGTGAAAAACAAATACAAGTTTTTGCCGATGCGGCTCTCAATCAAGTTGTCTTTCAGGAAGGTGATCTTCTCGCAACCATTCCTGTTGATGCTTCAACCCTGACTAACGAAGAAATTCGACAACGGCTTGAACAGTTACTAGCCGCAGCGCAGTTTCGTGCGCGTCGAGCTGGTATATTGGGTAATATTCAGGTGGGAGATGGTCGCATTGCAACAATCCTCAACTTTGTTGAACGGCTAGAGAAGCATGACCAACCCTTGGATGTAAAAGCATTCGTGCAAGAAACAACCTATGCTGCTGGTCCATTGAAAATACAGCTTGTAGCGAGTCAAAATGGACAGGTTCTTTTTACGATTGAAGGTTGAAATTTAGCTCGTTGAACGTTAGGTATTGTTTAACCTTTAACTTTCCTCGCGCTACAGTAAGGCGCTTGCGTCTAAAACCTCCACAATTTCAATTTTTAACCCATGACTAATGTGATTTTAGGCTTCGATCCGGGACGCGATAAGTGTGGTGTGGCAGTGATGGGGAAAGAGCGGCAGATACTATACCATCAGGTTGTGCCGTCACCAGAAGCGATCACCACAATCGAGCAATTGTGTCAGCAATTCGGTATTGAAACCATTGTCATGGGCAATCAAACAACCGCCAAGAACTGGCAACAGAAAATCAGCCGCGACTTACCCATTGGGCTACCCATCATTTTGGTAGATGAGCGTTACAGCACTCTGGAAGCACGCGATCGCTACTGGCAAATGTATCCCCCAAAAGGACTTCAACGGCTCATTCCTCAAGGAATGCGACAACCCCCCCGGCCTATAGATGACATTGTCGCCATCCTGTTAATCGAGCGCTACTTGACCGAAACTCCGTTTCAGAGGCGAAAGGGGAAGGGGGAAGGGGGAAAGGAGAACAATTAGAAACGCCATCTGGTTTCAAGATAGACTTCCATATCCTGTCGCTCACCACGTACTCCCTTCGGGAGAAGCTCTTCTACGCGAAGCGTTCTCCGCAGGAGTAGGAATGAAAATCTTTCTTCCTTTCTCCGCGTCTGGAGCGTCCCCGTGGCAGCCTCAACCAACTACTTATGACCACACCCATGCTGGTGGTTCTTTTTTCCCTTTCCCCTACCCGAAGGGGCGAACCCCATCAAAGTTCTGCCCGAATTGTAAATGCATAGTCTCCTCCCGGTTCTAGCTGATAATCCCACCGCTCTAAAAATCGACCGAGTGGTTCCTGAATCAGCGCACGCCCTAGAGAAGGCCGAACCGACAATTGGCCCTTCCGGAAACTCCACTGAAACTGCCACCGATATTCTGCTGCTTGGACTTCTCCTTCAATCCTGCCCTGTTGCCAGGAGTGCTGAGTAATCCTCACATAGGCAGTTGTTTCCGGCAGATGATTAGAACTCACAATCGCAATATTTTTCTTATGTTCATTAAAGAATTAGGTTAGCAAATTTCTTGAAAATACAGGCTCTATCTTTGTAAGGTTATTAGTTACTGATTCGCAATCCGCTTTTTTCTATATCGCGACAATCGCCGCATTACTTTGTTCTTGTAGACATTCAAAAGACTATATGAGTCTTCTATTTTCAGCCAAAAATCTGCTGTTGCTCCCTGATATCCACGTTCTTCTTTCAGAAACTGTCGCCGACAAAAACTCATCGGTTCTGAATAAGCTTTAGACGTTGACACCATCGGCTTTGGCCCACACCAGTGAATAACGATAGCGTCTTCATTCTGTACTCTTGGCCCTTTTTCCGTAACGGGAAAGCGTTTTTGGAGTTCCTCCTGCTCAAAATCTGGAACAATCAGTTGCATCTCAACTTGTCCCAAGCGAAGTTTCCCGGCATCAGCCGCCCGGAAGAGCATAAAATTCAAAAAACCCATCTCGCCATACTTAAAGATTTCAGGGTGCTTTTCTGTGAAATCTAAAATTTCAATATACTCCTCCAAACTAAAGATGCCTTTCGTTCCAAAAAAAGTCCCGGTACAGAAATACTCATTTCGATGAGCTTGCCAATTAAAATCAGGGAAATGTTTTTCAATTCCTGAAATCTCAAAGAAAAATTCAGAAATCATTTCATCTGAATAACTGTAGCGAGGTCGATCAATAATTGCATCGTAATCTTTAAAATTTGCATACTTTAGGACGTTTCCCCATACATTTGTATCGGCATCTAAAACGAGAAAATGCTTCCAGGGGCTTTCCCAAAAGGCAATCATCTTGGTTTTTCCCCAGCCAAAGCTCCTTTGGCGGAGAACTTCGTTGCTAACAGTATGGTGATTGAGAATACGAACCCCGTATGCTTTTTCCAGAGAGCTGACAGAAAAAGTTCCATCAACAATTAGGCCAATCGGAATATCACCCAAGAAATGTCTAATACTGGCACAACAGCCCTTAGCAAATAAGTAATCCTGGTAACAACAGGCAATGATGATGCCAAAATCTTCCATAATTGCTTTCCCACACTTTAAAGCGATGCACTAGGGGTTTTATAGCAAGTTGCGGTAAAATTCTCTCGATACAACAGATACTAATGCCATTTTCGTTAGTTGCGTTAGTCAATCCGCTCACTCAGCTCTAGCTCACTCCCTATATATCAGTAGTCACCCTGTCAAGTTAAATACCATCAATCTCCCATCTCTATCTCTCCTTACACATTAAACCCACCCTCATCTTGAGCAACATTGTACCTTGTTGCAACAAAAGCAAATATTTGAACAGATGAACTGTAAGCGCCTAGCAGCACTACTAACTTGCCATAACCGCAAGCCAAAAACTCTGGCGAGTCTCAAGGCTTTATTTAATCAGAAACTTCCCGGTGCGATCGCAATTGATGTTTTTTTAGTAGATGATGGCAGTACTGATGGTACAGCCTCATCTGTGACCGAGTCCTACCCCCAAGTAAAGATTCTTGAAGGAGATGGAAGCTTATTTTGGAATGGAGGAATGCGCCTCGCCTTAACGGAAGCCATCAAGTACGACTATGACTACTACCTCTGGCTCAATGATGACACTATTCTTTATCCAAACGCTTTAAGCAACCTGCTGACAACGGTTCAGGACTTGCGGAACCAGGGAGAAAATCGAGTCCTTGTTGCAGGATCTACTTGCGATCCCAACACAAAAGCCTTAACCTACGGTGGGGTAGTACGACGCAGTCGCTGGCGACCGCTCAAATATGACCTGGTAGAACCGGGTGAAGCTGTCAAGCGTTGTGACACCATTAACGGCAACTGTGTCCTGATTCCCAGAGAAGTTGTTCAAGTCGTAGGTAACCTCGACCCAGCCTTTACCCATTATGCCGGAGACTGGGACTACGGTTTACGGGCCAAAAAACAAGGTTATACGGTTTGCATAGCACCTGGATATGTGGGAACTTGTTCACAGAACTACCAACCTAATAGTGATAGTGAGGTGGATTCACCTGTGCATCTTGGTGAGGGAATTAAGAAAATTGGTCAACCTAAGGGTTTAGCGGTGAGAGAACAAATCCTTCACCCGCTTGGCGAATGGAAGATTTTTGCTCAGAGGTATGGTGGTGCGTTATGGCCGATTTACTGGTTGATTCCCTATCGACGATTACTGTGGAATTCTTTGCTCAGGAGGTCGAAAAAGAACCAGTAAATCAGTAAAAATAGACATGAAATTGCAGTGCGGATGGTAGACAGATAATCAATGACGTTTTCATTTTCAGGTCGTTTGATTGACTGGACTTTTTAATTCAAAACCTAGAGTTCATCCCTGTAGTTTGGAAACAGTCAATTCAAGGTGAGGTTTGTATAATTCAAGGAAAACCAAATGGGCGATATTGACGATAGTAAGGCTCTGCGGATTGCTTGGTTAGTGCCATCAGTAGAACTAGGAGCTTATTGGCAGCCAGTTTTGAAAGAGTTCACTAATGTCTTTAAAAATACTGTCTTTTACACGGGTCTGGTTTGGCCAGGATTTGATGCTCAAGTTCCAGGTGCAGATGCAATCCAAATAGTCGGGGAGATGAAATCTTTAGAAATCATCAAGACAACAGGTTACAGCCGCCGTCTTATGCTGGTATCTCCTAGTATCGTTCATCACTTAATTGAGTTTAAACCTCATGTAATCTTGGCCCAGGCATACTCGCTGTGGACTCTCTTAGCACTGTTGTTAAAACCTTGGGGAAAATGGAGGTTTATCATCATTTACGACGGCAGTTCCCCGAATGCGGATTTTAAAGATTCAAAAATTCGTTCGATTTTTCGACGATTAATGTCTCACTATGCCGATGCCTTCATTGCCAATAGTCAGGGAGCAAGAGATTATCTGATCGAGGGGGTGGGCGCGAAACCCGAGAGTGTCTACACCAGAACCTATTTGGTACCGGATGCAACAACCTTATTACAGCAAAGCCTGAAAACCTCGGAAAACAAGGATATTTCGCTACAACGTCCAATTTTTCTGTATGTTGGACGAATTACACCAAGGAAAGGGCTAAAGGCTCTGCTGGAAGCCTGCTCTATCCTTCAATCTCAGGGCTATCAAGATTATTCGATACTTGTTGTTGGCACAGGTGAGCAACGAGAGGAACTAGAGGCGTTCATTCAAGAGCGCCATTTAGAAGATCAAGTAACGTGGGTAGGCTGGGTAGAGTATGGACGTTTAGGTAAATATTTCCAACAGGCAGATGTTTTTGTCTTTCCCACCTTGGAAGATCTTTGGGGGATGGTAGCTCTTGAAGCGATGGTTTTTGGCAAACCTGTATTGTGTTCCAAATGGGCAGGAGCTGTAGAAATGGTAATTGATGGAAAGAATGGCTATATTTTTGACCCCTTTAAACCAGAGGAATTAGCCCTCGCCATGCGTCATTTTCTGGATAGTCCAGAACAGATTGACTCAATGGGCAAACAATCGCAGAAACTCATCAGCGAAACAACGCCGTCGTTAGCTGCACAGTCTTTTGTCGAAGTGATTCATTCAGTTTGGGGGCAAGAGCCGTGATGCCTCAATTCCCCAATTTGTTCCATTACTTTGGGAGTGAAACGTGAGTATCGCTATCATCACTGGCTCTGCTGGGTTAATTGGCTCGGAAGCAGCGGCGTTCTTTGCCCAACAAGGCTTGGACATCGTAGGAATTGACAATGATATGCGTCGCGTATTTTTCGGTGAGGATGCTTCTACATTCTGGAATCGACGACGTTTGGAAGAAAATATTGGCTCTGGGTATACCCACATTGAAGCAGATATTCGGGACGAAGAAGCCATCAACAAAATTTTCCAGCAGTATGGTTCCAATATTGCCCTAGTCATTCATACGGCAGCTCAGCCTTCCCATGATTGGGCAGCACGCGACCCGAAAATGGATTTTACCGTCAATGCCAACGGAACGCTTAACCTCTTAGAAGCCACTCGCCATTACGCTCCTGAATCGCCCTTTATCTTCACTTCGACCAATAAGGTCTACGGAGATACACCCAACCACTTACCTCTGATTGAACTGGACAATCGCTGGGAAATCGATCCCAATCACACCTACAAATCGGGCATTCGGGAGGATATGTCCATCGATCAAACCTTGCATAGTTTATTTGGTGCATCAAAAGTTGCAGCAGATATTCTCGTTCAAGAATATGGGCGCTATTTTGGTCTGCGTACCGCTTGTTTTCGGGGAGGATGTCTGACCGGTCCCAATCACTCCGGTACTCAATTACACGGATTTTTGGCTTATTTGATGAAATGTGCGGTTACGGGTAAGCCTTATACAGTTTATGGTTACAAGGGCAAGCAAGTTCGCGATAATATTCATAGCGCTGATCTGATCCAAGCTTTTTATGAGTTTTTTAAAGCGCCACGAGTGGGAGAAGTGTATAACACAGGCGGGGGTCGATATAGCAATTGTTCAATGTTAGAAGCGATCGAAATCTGCCAAAAGATCGTGGCGATTGAAATGAAATGGACTTACTCTGAACAAAATCGCATTGGCGATCATATCTGGTGGATTAGCGACAATAGCAAATTTTCTCAACATTATCCTAACTGGAAGTTACAGTACAATGTCCCGCAGATCTTGCAGGAAATCTACCAATACAACCACGAGCGATGGAAGAAAGGGGCCCTATGATGACCAATGCTGGTAAATCCAACGTGCTTGAACCCCAAACCGAGTTGAATGGAGTTATCGAGACACCCAAGGTAACGTTTATCGATGCAGGCAAGCAAAATGTGCTTGGTGTTCGAGTCGATGCAGTTAACTATGAGGGGGCTGTCCACCGCATCATTACTGCTGCTCGTCAAGGGAAAAAACTGTCGGTCTCAGCCTTAGCGGTTCACGGAGTCATGACAGGGGTACTCGACGAAACTCATCGCTATCGTCTCAATCGGTTGGATCTGGTTTGTCCCGATGGTCAGCCTGTCCGTTGGGCCATCAATTTACTCTACAAAAAGGGACTTCCCGATCGCGTCTGCGGGCCGGAATTAATGATACGGATTTGTGAGCGTGCGGCTCAAGAAGGACTGCCAATTTACTTGTATGGCAGTCGTCCAGAGACGTTGCAAACACTGATTAAGAATTTACGTGATCGCTTCCCGGAATTGGTTATTGCTGGCTATCAACCTTCTCGCTTCCGGCAAGTCTCTGCCGAAGAGAAACAGGAAATCATTGAAGAGATTCGCAACAGTGGGGCCGCCATGACGTTTGTGGGTTTGGGGTGCCCCCGACAAGAAGTCTGGGTTTACGAGTATTGCCAAGATTTACCCATGCCTGTGATGGCCGTTGGTGCAGCTTATGACTTCCATGCAGGCCGCATATCCCAAGCTCCAAAATTCATGCAGCGCTGGGGTTTGGAATGGTTTTATCGGTTGATGCAAGAACCGACCCGTCTCTGGCGTCGCTATGTATTTTTAAATCCTCTGTATGTATCGCTGTTTATTTTGCAATTCTTTAAAATCGTCTACTTTGACCCCGCACAAGCGATCGCTCCTACCGAGGAAATGCGGTACGGATAGGCTTGAGAAATATTTAGCTCAACCCTTCACAAGCTCTTAGTGAATCTAGCTAAACCTTACTCAGGACTAGTGTCCGTCGGCAAAAGTTTATGACCACTTCCTTTCCAACAAGGGAGTTCTCGGAGTTCTCGGAGCAGGGGAGATATTTAGCTGGTCAGTTATTTTTGCTATGCTGCACTAGCAACATTCTCCTCTAATCGACTATGAGCTTGTGTACGTTAATCAGACTTGTCTAATTTTCTGTCAAAATCAAAAATTGTCGCATCCGCTAAATATCTTGATTTTTTTCAGCTATTTGGCTAATTTTCTTTATAAATATTTAAGAAGCTACCCAAGAAAGGCAGAACATTCATTTAACTCCCTGTAATGTGGACAACCAGTTCTCGGTTATGGCTTTGCCGCCGATGCTCCCAAATGTAAATTCCCTGCCAGGTGCCCAGTAGCAATCTCCCCTGAGCAATGGGAATTTGTTCCGATGTTTTAGTGAGGGCAGTGCGGATGTGAGCAGGCATATCATCAGGACCTTCCGCACTATGGATATAGCTCTTACCATCCTCTGGGACTAACTTAGCGAAAAAGTTAGATAAATCTTGGAGGACATCTGGGTCTGCATTTTCTTGAATCAGCAGACTTGCAGAGGTGTGGCGCAGGAAAATTGTACAAAGGCCAGTATTGATACCCGATTCGTCAACGATAGATTGAACTTTTGAGGTAATTTTGGAAAACGATTTGCCTGTCGTCCGAATCTTAAGAAACTGTTGGTATTGAGCCATAAAGGAGAGTTAAAATTTCTTAGAGAGCGTTGTCACCCTTGGAGTCAAAGCAGCTTAGCCAGTGAGTTCATCCATTGGTGTTTCTTCAACCTGCTCCGATTCCGCGAGTTGCTCTAGATGAGTAATCCACGGCTGTTCATCTACCTCATTCGCCTCATCAGCTATGGCTTGAGCATTGTCTGATTCTTCTGGCACTTCTAAATTTTGCTCTACGTTTTCTGTGCCTTGTTCAAACTTCTCTGTATCTCCCTCAGAGTGATTCGCTTCTTCGGCGGTTTTCTCCTCTTCCCCCTCTTGCCAAGGCGAATCGTAATGACTCCAGGGCAAAATCGGTTTGTTGGGCAGGTTGCGCGTTAAAACCGTTATATTGTCTGGATCAGGTTCCGGTAGAGTCAAGGTTTCTCCAGACTCGTTCGTATCAATCGGTTGAGAATTCATAGTTTGAGCTTAGCCAAGTGTACTCAGTTCAATTCCAGAAACAAAATAAGATGCTACTACATGCATCAGTAAAATCAAGGCAATCCCCCAAGTGACAAAGGCAGAATACTTTAATGATAGAGAAACGTCCTCCAAGCGCTGTCTGTTTGCATTATAGGTCTGTACTAGATTAACAATCATTTGCAGTTGATACTCCTCAGGCGCTAGGACTAGGTAGCGTTCAAGAAATTTTTTATCCTCTAGATTGGGGCTAACAGCGACTTGGCGCGGCAGAAAGGCATTAATCAGTAGCGTGAAATTTAACAAAAATCCCAGAAGTTCTGCAACGCTGAAAGGACTAAGAACAAACAATAGCCGAGAAATAATTAAACTTGTCAACAGTGCGCCGTTGGTGACAAATAAGATATTCAGCTTTGTTGTCATAGTTTGGCCCCGCTCTCTTTGCTGGTCAATAACCATGCGAACATCTCGGGCGGCAAGCTCTAGGGTTGAGAAAGAAGGAGTATCTCGATGTTCTGGGGTCTTGCTCTCTCTAATTTCTACTGTCTTGTTTTCTCGGATTTCTGGTGCATGGGGCGCTTCTTGTCCGTTTTCTGGGATCTTTTCTTCTAGGGGTTCGGTAAAGGAAGTTACGGCGGCTGTCATTGCTCAGGAGATTTAGGCGTGAGTCTGGTAATAGTTAATGACGGCTTTAGCGATCGCTTCGGTTCCGTCTTTTGCCACGGATTGGGACTGCTTGGGCGGCGTTGGGGAATGGGATAAAAATTCCCAGTTGCCTTGGAAAAAATCTGTAGGGGTTAAAATTTGATGATAGGCGTAATTTCGAATTCCTTCCAGTAGCAAGGGCGTTTCAGCAAAGTCATCGCGGGTGATAGTCGCTAGGGCACTTCCCATGCGGATTGTTTCGGCAAAGGTGCTATATCCGGGTTTGGAAACGACTCGTCCGCATAAGGGCATAAATTCCACAGGACGGTATTGTTTACCCGACACTTTCTGGAGATTGGGCAATTCTGGTGCTTGCTCATCAAAGGTGATGAACTGCCAGTCGGGAAACTGACTCAGGGTGTGGTAAGGAATCCCCTGAAGATTAAGTCCGCCAAAGGTGAGTAAGGCAGTTTTTTCAGGAGGCGCACTTAAGTTAAACTTGTCCCGCAACTCCTGTGAACTGTAGCGTGGTGTACCACCGGTTAATCCCACATCGGTTATGTTGGGAAAGGCGCTCATGGGTTCGTGGAAGGGGAGACGAAACAAGCGATCGCACATCCCGTAACACCCACTAATCCAGTCGGCAATCTCCGCAAATTCCCCACCCCAATCTCGGTAGATAAAGTCCCAACCAAAGTTACTCAGCATCCAACAGGGAATTCCCGCCGTTTTTGCGAGCATTGCTGCTAAAGGTGGGATATCCGCTAATATCAGTCCTACTCGGTTAGTCCGGATAAAGTTCACCTCACCCGCCACAATCGAATTTGCCGCAGCGCGAATCTGCCGCAATTTTTCCAAAGTGGCTGCTTTATCCATAGTCAAGCTATCTGACTGAATGATGCCGATATCCAACGCCCGTGGACGATGAATAAAATCCCCTGGAATGTAAGTTTCTAATAACCAACGGGGTACTGTTGTTACCAAAACCAGCAGGATTTCCGGGCATAATTGTTGAATGGCTGCCGCAACAGAGGAGGCACGCACGGCATGGCCAAAGCCGTGGTTGGTGATGGCAATGTATAAAACGGGGCGAGAC